>JAIEQN010001165.1 GCA_019747685.1 Gemmataceae bacterium | reverse complement strand
CGGCGGGCGAGCAGGGCCAGCCCGCCGGCCGCCGCCAGGGCCAGCCCGCCCGGGGCCGGGACCGACTGGCTGACGACGACCGCGTCGATCTGGGCCGTCCCGTCGTGCCCGCCGCCGACGTGGGCCAGGATGAACACCCCGACCGCGTCCACCGGCGACGCCCACCGGGCCAGGTAGTCGTCGGCGGTCGAGGTGTCCGACCAGCCGGGGATGAACACCCGCCTCAGCACGCCCGGGTGGAACTCGCCCTTCGCGTCCTGGAAGAACAGGTCGTAGTCCAGCGCCTCCTCCCGCCGGGACTGGTCCCCGGCGGCGTCGACGTCCGAGTCGGAGTACCGCAGGTTCGGGGAGAACACGTCGGCCGTCCGGAACGACGGCCCGGCGAAGTCGGCCATCGGCCCGAACACCCCCATCCCGGTGTGGTCGTGGCCCGTCACCGCGGGGTCCGCCCCGGCGAACTGGACGCCGGTGTGGGGCGACGCCTTGGTCGCCCCGATCTTCCAGAACAGCGAGTCGAGCCCCTGGAACTGGTCGGCCCCGTTGGCCGCCCCCTCCAGCCCGAACGACTTGCCGTCGCTGGTGTACCGGGCGTGGTCGACGACGAAGTCCCAGTCGACCCGGTTGCCGTGCTCGGGGAAGTCGTTCCGCTGGGCGGCCGGGAAGTAGTCCTTCCCGAACCCGGTGGTCTTGTCGAAGATTCGCTCGGCCTGGGGGGTGGTGAGCTGGTCCACCCCGCCGACCTTCGGGGCCCCGCCGGGGCCGACCGACAGCCCCGGGCCGACCACGGCGATCGAGTTGGGGATGTCGAACGGCGGGTTCGGCGGCATCTTCCCCAGGTCCCCGGCCTTCGCCCCCGGGACCCACCGGATGCCGCCGGACGCGATCAGGTTCCGCTTGTCGGTCGAGTGGGGCGGGTCGGCCGGGTTCTCGGCCTGGACGGCCTTGCCGGAGCTGGCGAAGTGGTACAGCTCGTGGGCGAACGTGTCCGGGACGGCGTTGCCGCTGACCACCAGGTGCGGGGGGACGTTCGGGGGGAACCGGGTGATGCCGCGGTCCCCGCCGAGGTCCCCGTAGTACAGGTTGACGGTCGGGGCCGGGGCGTTGTTGGCGTTGGCGACGGCCACCCGCTCGGCGGTGCTGAGCGGGAAGTTGAACGACCCGGCCTTGCCGAACGTCGGCGAGGTCACGTCCCGCTTGGCCACCTCGATCGGCATCACCCCGGCCTGGTAGATGAACGCCTTGTTGGCGAAGTCGAAGTCCCGGGGCCGGTTGTTCGCCCCGGTCTGGGGCGGCCGCGCCTTCCCCGCGTCGTCCCGCCCGTTGTCGGTCAGGACGGTGGACTGGACCCGGAACCAGCGGTCGCTCCGGTCGTACCCGGCGATGTTCTTGCCGGCCTTGTCGCCCGTGTCCTTGGGCCCGGCCAGGGACGGGTGGCGGGTGTCGACCCACCCGGTCCACTCGTGCCCGTACCGGCCGAGCGGCCCGACCGCGTACTGGAGGGACCCGGACTTCGGCAGGGCCGTCCACTTCGCCTTCGAGTCCCGGCCCGGGGCGATGTGCCCGCCCCGGGCGGCCGTCTGGGCGACGGCCAGCACCAGCGCCGCCCCGGCCGCGGCGCGGATCAGTCGGTGGGTCATGGTCCGGCTCCGATCTGGGTCGACGGGCCGGGCGCGGGCGGCCGGTGCCGCCCGGGCCCGCCGGCGATTATCCCCGGGGCCGGCGGGGTGTCAACGGATCGGCGGAATTTTTTCCGGACGACT
>JAIEQN010000523.1 GCA_019747685.1 Gemmataceae bacterium | reverse complement strand
GTTCCGGCTGGCCGCCCTGCCGGCCGACGAGGCGGCCGCCTGGGTCGCCCTGTGGGCCGAGGTCCGGCTGCTCCGAGACGAGACCGCCCCGCCGGTCACCGCCCCGCCGCCGCGGCCGGCGGGGCGGTGACCGGTCAGGCCCGGCGGAGTAACAGGGCGTGTTCGTGCCGGGAGCGGTAGCGGAAGGCCACCACCGTCGGGCCGTGGAAGTGGGGCCGCGGCTGGGACGCCCGGGCGGCCGGCTCGAACCCGCACCCCCGGGCCACCTCGGCCACGATCCGGTCGGCGAAGAGCGGCACGCCGGAGACGGCCGTGTCCCCGAGCACCATGACCAGCGGCCCGCCCGGCGGCAGTACCCGGGCGGCCGCCTTCAGGAACCGCGACAGCTCCCACCCCCACACCTCCCGGGCCTCCCGCGGGTCGACCTCGCGGTACGTCGAGCGGGACCCGAGCTCGTTCCGGGCCAGGTTCGACGGGTCCAGCCCGAGCCACCGCATCCGCAGGGCGTGGTGGGAAACGTAGTCGTAGGTGGACGCATACGGCGGCGAGGTGACGATCCCGTCCACCGTACCCCGGACCGACCGCAGTTCGGTGGCGTCGTCTTCGGTCACGGCTGCCGGCGGCGGCAGCGGCGACGGCAAGTGCCGGGCGAACTCGCCGAACCGCCGGGCCAGGTCCTCGGCCTTCAGGACGAAGTACCGGGCGGCGAACCCGCCGGCCGTCCGCCGGCCGACGACGCGGTCCGTGGTGTCGCCCCGCTTCTTCGACAGCTTCACCAGGCACGCCGACAGGACGAGCAGGAGGTCGAGCCGGGCCGGCTCGTCGGGCAGGGTCTCGATGCCGTCGCGGAGCGAATCGAGTTCGAGCAGGACGTGCGGCTCGAACAGCTCCACGTCGTCGATCGGGAACCGGCGGGTGGCCCCGGCCCGGGCCTTGCGGCGGTCGTCGGCGTGGGCGGCGACCTCGTGGGCGCGCTGGAGGAGGTGTTCGACCTCGGCCTCGGTCCGGGGCCGGGTCTTGCACCGGGCGAGGAGGACGGCCAGCGGGTTGAGGTCGGTGCCGACCGGCCGGCGGCCGGCAACAAGGCTTTCGACGAGAACAGTCCCGGACCCGCAGAACGGGTCGAGGACGCGGCCGCCGGGCGGGACGAAGGCCCGGACGAGCCGGCCGGCGGTGTCCGGGTGGAGCCGGGCCGGGTAGGTGTGGAACCCGTGGACGTGCTGGCGGCTGGGGTCGTCGTCGGCGTCGGTGGACGGGGGCACGTCGAGGGCGTAGGCCAGCGCCCGGGCGTCCTCCGGGTGGCCCTCGAGGTCGGCCGGCCCGCCGACGTGGGACAACGCCCGCCGCTTCCGCAACTCGTCGCGCTCGTTCATGGCCGGGTTACGATATGCCGGGCGGGCGGAAAATCTTGACCACCCGGGCCGGGGTCCGGGCAGTACACCGGTAAAGGAGGCCCGACCATGCCCCGGCTGCTCGCACTCCCCCGACTCCGCACCGCCCACCCCGACACCGACCGCGACCTGGTCCGGCGGTTCGCCGCCGCCGCCGACCCCGACGCCTTCGCCGAGCTGGTCCGCCGGCACGGGCCGACCGTCCTCGGGGTCTGCCGGCGGGCCGCCCGGGACCCGCACCTGGCCGACGACGCCTTCCAGGCCACGTTCCTCGTCCTGGCCCGGAAGGCCGGCTCGCTCCGCGACCCGGCGGCGGTCGGGAGTTGGCTGTTCGGGGTGGCCCGGCGGGTGGCGACGGCGGCC
>JAIEQN010000157.1 GCA_019747685.1 Gemmataceae bacterium | reverse complement strand
CGGCGTCCGCCCGCAGCCGGCCGACCGCCGCCGCCACCTCCCCCGCGTCCCGCGGCCGGTCCCCCTTCTCGGCCGCCAGGCACCGCCGGCACAGGGCCACCAGCCCCGGGTCGGCCCCGCACCCGACCAGCCGGGTGAAGGCGCCGTCCAGCTTGGCCCGGGCGGACAACTGCCGGGTCGATTCCCGGTCGGCCCCGACGTACGGCGGCCTCCCGGTCAGGATGACGCACAGGATGGCCCCCAGCCCGAACACGTCGCTCCGGGCGTCGACCTGGTCGACCGCCCCGATCGCCTGCTCCGGCGGCATGAACGCCGGGGTGCCCAGGATGTCCCCGGCCCGGGTGGCGTCGTCCTCCTCCCGGGCGGACAGGATGGCCGTCCCGGGGGCGGTCAGGTCGTCCTCGTCGTCGGGCAACTCCGGTCGCTGACGCTCCCGGCTCGCCAGCACTTTCGCCAGCCCCCAGTCCATCACCTGCACCTCGTTGAACGCCCCGACCATGACGTTCTGCGGCTTCAGGTCCCGGTGGACGACCCCGTGGGCGTGGGCGTACCCGACCGCCTGGCACACCTGCTCGAAGACGGCGACCAGGTTGATTCCCGGGAGGGCGAGGCTCCCGCCGAGCCGGGGGTCGGGCGCGGAAGGCGGCTCGGCGGGAGCCTCGCCCTCCCGGACGCGGTCCTTCAGCAGGTCGTCGAGGGTCCGGCCCTTGATGAGCTTCATCGCCAGGAACGGCCGGCCGTCGGGGAGGGTGCCGACCTGGTAGACCGGCGGCACCCCCGGGTGCTGCAACTGGGCGGTGACGTGGGCCTCTTGCACGAACCGCCGGCCGGCCGACCCGCCGGCCGGGAACCGGTCCCGGAGGAGCTTGACCGCCACGTCCCGGCTCAGGGCGAGGTCCCGGGCCCGGTAGACGACCCCCATCCCGCCCCGCCCGACCTCCTCCCCGAGGTCGAACCCCGGGACGTGCGGCGGCCCGGCCGCGGCGGCGGTGCCGGCGGCGGCCGACCGGTGGGTGAAGGGGGCCGCGGACGGCTCCCGGGGGTCGGGCAGGCTCGACGGGTCGAGGGTCGTGGTCATGCCGGCACCGTTGGCAAGGGGCCTCTGGTGCGATTATGGACGAGCCGCCGCCGGTTTGAAAGGGATTTCGACCAACCGCCGGCCCGGCTGCCGCCGTCGCGGGCGGCTCGCCGGGATCGACCGACCTTCATCGCGTCAGCCGGCGGCGGCCAGCTCCGACCGGTGGGCCGGCGGGAGGGTCGGGGTGTCGTCCGCGTCCCGGCCGCCGAGGGCCTCGGCCACCGCCGCCACCAGGTCGGCCGGGCGGTACGGCTTCTTCACGAACCCGGCCATCCGCTCCCGCTCCAGGTCGGAGAGCTGCTCGGCCGCGTACCCGCTGGCGAACACCACCCGGACCCGCGGGTTCAGCCGCAAGAGGTGCCGGAAGGCGTCGTGCCCGGACAGGACCGGCATGGTCAGGTCGAGCAGGACCAGGTCGATCCGGTCGGCCTCCCGGGAGTAGACATCGACCGCCTGCTGGCCGTCGGCGGCCTCGAGGGTGGTGTACCCGTGGGCCTTCAGGGCCAGGACGGCGATCCGCCGGATCATCTCCTCGTCGTCGGCCACCAGGACCGTCCCGCCGCCGGATTTGGCGGCGGCCGGGGCCGCCTGGGCCGGCTCGGCCGGCCGGCCGGCCTCGCACCGGGGCAGGTAGATGTCGAACCGGGTGCCCCGGCCGACCTCCGACCAGCCG
>JAIEQN010000979.1 GCA_019747685.1 Gemmataceae bacterium | reverse complement strand
CCGCTCCCGCCGGGCCACCGTCTCCTCCAGGAACCGGCGGGCGGCCGGGATGTCCCCGGCCCGCCGGTGGACCTCCCCGAGCCGCCCGGTCATGGCCGCCAGGTTGATCTGGTAGACCGGGTTGTCCGGGTCGGCGGCAGCCAGGTCCGCGGCGATCTTGTGGGCCTCGGCGTACATCTTGATCGCCTCGGCCGTCTTCGGCGGGACCTGGTCGCGGAAGAAGTCCCCCTGCTGCTGGTACATCCCGGCGACCGCCCGGGCCAGCTTCGGCTCGAACCCCCGCTTGCCGGCCTCGGCGATCCCGTCGGCGGCGACCTTGAACAGCTTCTCCCGGAGGTCCTGGAGCCCGGGCTTCCGCCCCAGCTCGCCCTGGACGCTGGTGGCCAGCTTGAGCAGGGAGTCGACCGCCACCCCCCGCTCCGCCCGGGCCACCTCCTCGTTCTTCTTGGCCAGCTCCTCGTTCTCTTTCGCCCGCTTCTCGTTCGCCTCGGCCAGGTTCTTGGCCTCGGTCTCGGCGTCCTTGAGCTGGTTGATCTGGTAGGCGAAGGCCATCGACCCGGCGGCGATCGTCACCAGCAGGCCGGCCACCCCGGCCAGGAGCCCGGCCACCCGCGGGTTCCGCCGGCACCACCGCCACAGCCGCTCGGCCGGGCCGACCGGGCGGGCCAGGATCGGCACCCCGTTCAGGAACCGGCCGAGGTCGTCGGCCAGCTCCCCGGCCGTGGCGTACCGCTTCTCCGGCTCCTTCTGGAGGCACTTCAGGCAGACCGTCTCCAGGTCGATCGGGACCTTCGGCTGGAGGTCCCGGACCGGGACCGGGTCCTGGTTCTGGACCAGGTTCAGGGTCTCCATCACGGTCGCCCCGGCCAGCGGCGGGCGGCCGGTCAGGAGCTCGTACAGGATGGCCCCGAGGGAGTACTGGTCGGCGGCCGGGCCGGCGTGCCGGGTGTCCCCCCGGGCCTGCTCCGGGGCCATGTACTGGGGGGTCCCGACGATCGACCCGGACAGGGTCTGGCCCTCCTCCTCCTCGAGCTTCTTGGCCAGCCCGAAGTCGGCGATCTTGAGCGCCCCGTCGGCCCCGACCAGGACGTTCTGGGGCTTCAGGTCGCGGTGGACGACGTTGTGGTCGTGGGCGAACTGGATGGCCCGGGCCAGGCCCTGGGTGATGGCCGCGGCCAGCTCCGGCGGCTGCGGCTCCTTCTTCGTCTTCTTGTGGAGCGGCCCGCCCTCGACGTACTCGATGGCGAAGTACGGCAGCCCGTCGTGGTCGCCCAGCTCGTACACCTGGACGATGCCCGGGTGCTGGAGCCGGGCCGACGCCTCGGCCTCGGTCTGGAACCGCTGGAGCTGCTCGGCCCCGGCGTGCCCCCCGGCCAGGATCATCTTCAGGGCGACGATCCGGTTCAGCTTGACCTGCCGGGCCTTATACACCACCCCCATCCCGCCGCGGCCCAGCTCGCCCAGGATTTCGTACCCGGGCGGGGCCGGGCCGCGGAGCACCTCGCCCCCGCCCCGGCGGGCCTTCGGCCGGTCCAGGCCGTAGCTGTAGGTCCGGGTTTGGCCGCCCAGGGACGGGACCGGCCCGCCCCCGAACGTCCGGGTGACGGCGTCCTCCGGCGGCCCGGCCGGGGCCGGGGCGGGGCCCTGGTACGTCCCGGTTTGGGCGTTCTCGTCCGGGGCGGGGACGGACGGGGTCGGCAGGTCGGCGACGCCGAACGACCCGGTTTCGGCGAAGTCCGGGTGGGC
>JAIEQN010000654.1 GCA_019747685.1 Gemmataceae bacterium | reverse complement strand
CGGGCTTGCTGGGGGTTGTCCCGGGCCCGGTCTTGGTCCCCCGCGACGCACCCTACGAAATCACCCTACGAACAACGCCCGAATCACTTCTCCCCGGTTGAGCTGGACCGGCCGGTCGAGCCGGTCGCGGACCTCGCTCGCCGGGTCGACCCCGAGGACGTGGTAAACCGTCGCCCCGAGGTCGTCGGGCGAGTACGGCGTGGTCGCCGGGTAGGCCCCGGTCTTGTCCGACCGGCCGACCACCCGCCCGCCCCGGACCCCGCCGCCGGCGAACAGCCCGCTAAAGCAAGAGGCCCAGTGCTCCCGCCCGGCCTGCTTGTTCACCTTCGGCTCTCGCCCGAACTCGCCGGCCACGATCACCAGCGTGTCGTCCAGCATCCCCCGCTCGGCGAGGTCGTCGAGCAGGGCCGACACGCCCCGGTCGAGCGGCGGCAAGAGGTCCTTCTTCATCCGCCCGAACAGCCCGCCGTGGTTGTCCCAGTTCTGCACCCGTCCCATGTTGGCCTGGACCACCGACACCCCGGCCTCGACCAGCCGGCGGGCCAGCAACAGCGACTGGCCGAAGGCGTGCCGGCCGTACCGGTCGCGGACGGCCGGCGGCTCCCGGTCGATCTCGAACGCCCGGGCCACCGCCCCGGAGGTCAACACCGACAGGGCCTGCTGCTGCTGGTCGGCCAGCCGGCGGCCGGCCGCCGACTCGGCCAGCGACCGTTGCCCGGCGTTGACCGCGGCCAGCAGCCCGGCCCGGTCGCGGAGCTGCTCGACCTCCAGACCGGGGGCCGGGCGGAGGTTGTCGACCCGGAAGTCCGGCTTGTTCGGGTCGCGGGTGATCTGCCACGGGTCGTGCCGCGGGCCGAGGAACCCGCCGTGCTGGCCCGGCCAGAGCAGCGGCCCCTCGGCCAGGAAGGTCGGCAGGGTGACGCCGGACGGGACGCCGTCGGCCCGCGGTCGGAGGTAGCTGAGGCCCGCCGCGTAGCACGGCCAGTCGTCCCGGGAGAGCGGCTTGTCGAACCGGACCCCCGGTTGCTTGGCCCCTGTAACGAGGTGGTGGGTGGCGGCGGTGTGGTTGTTGTCCCGGTGGGCCAGGGTGCGGACGACGGCATACCGATCCGCCCGGGCGGCGATCAGCGGCAGCAGCTCGCACACCCGCAGCCCGGGTACGCTCGTCGGGATCGACCCGAACTCGCCCCGGACCTCGGCCACCGCGTCCGGCTTCGGGTCGAACGTCTCCAGGTGGCTGGCCGCCCCGGTCAGGAAGACGAGGATGACCGATTTCTGGGACCGTTGAGCCTCTGCGGACGCCCGGCCGGCGGAGCCGAGGGTCAGCCCGAGCAGGCCGGAGTAGCCGACCTGGAGGAGTTCGCGGCGGGTCGGCCGGGGGTGTGGGGTCGGGTTCAAGACAAGCCCCGGGCGGGGTGTAGCGGCGGGACTGCGGAAGCGCAGTTGAGGTGATTAGACCACATCCGCCGGACAGTGCAAGTGGGCGGTGGGCCGCCGGCAGGAGGCAGTGGGCAGGACAGACCGTCCTTGCCTGTCTGCCCACTGCCTCCTGCCCACTACTGTTAGGGCCGCGACCCGGTCGGCGGCAGGATGGCCGGGATGCTCGGTGGCGCCGTCACCGGCGGGACCTCGGACACCGGGACCGGGGCCGTCATCCGCGGCGGCACGGGCATCGCCGGCAGCTTCGGGGTGGCCACCGTCTCCCCGGTCGAGGTGAACACCGCCCCCGGGCTCGGGGCCGGGGC
>JAIEQN010000677.1 GCA_019747685.1 Gemmataceae bacterium | reverse complement strand
CGGGTCGACCGTGACCGTCCCGACCTGGTCGCCGGCCTTGTTGTGGACCGGGACGGTGATCGGGTCGGTGTACTGGACGATGGCGGGGGAGGACGGCCCCTTCTTGGCGCGGGCGTTCTCCTTCCGCTTCCGCTTGAGCATCGCCCGCGTGATGACGGCGGGCTTCTCACCCCCGGCGGGGGTGCCGTTCGCTTCGTCGGCCATGGGAGGACCACTCCTGCCCCCGCCCGCGCCCGGTTGCCCGGGGGGCCGCTGTGTTGGCTAACTCTTGCGAGCCGGCCGGCGGCGAGACGGGGATGCCTGTCGCACGAAACCGCCCGCCGTTTATGACCCCGAAGGGCACCGCGGCGGGCGGGAGCTAATTGTTGTAACGCGCCGGCCCGGCGGGGCAACGCCGGTGCCGAAACTTTTTCCGCATCACCCGCCGGCGATGACCCGAATCTTGATGTCCACCCCCGGCGGGAGGTTGAGCCCCTTGTTCAGGGCCTCGATGGTCTTCTGGGTCGGGCGGAGGATGTCGATGAGCCGCTTGTGCGTCCGAATCTCGAACTGCTCGCGGCTCTTGCGGTCGATGTGGGGCGACCGCAGGACCGTGTACCGCTCGATGCGGGTCGGCAGCGGGATCGGCCCGTGGACATCGGCCCCGTTCTCGCGGGCCGTCTGGACGATCTCGCCGGCCGTCCGGTCGAGGACCTCGTAGTCGTACCCTTCCATCCGAATCCGGATGCGCTCGCTGGCTGCCACGCCCGCCTCCTCGCCGTCCCGGTCGGTCCCACGGTTGGGAGAACGGGGAAAGACTAACGGTACGGGGGGCCACCCCCGGCGTCAAGAGCCGGCCGGCAAATGCGGCCGCCCCGGCACGACTTACAAGACCGACGGGCTGGGGTGGTCGAACTCGAAGTTCGGCAGGTAGCCCCGGAACTTGTTCGGCGGGAGCCTGAGTTCGGACGGGGCGAACGTGAGGAGGGTAGTGATGTCGACCTGGGTGTCCTCCGGGAGTTGTTCCAGATACGGGTCGACGAGGGCGTCCCGCTGCTCGACCCGCAACCCCTCGAACCGCGGGTCGATCACCCGGACGCGGATCGCGGCGACGTTGTAGCGGTAGGCGTCGACCCGCTCGAACCCGGCCCGGCGGAGCAGCTCCTCGACCCGGCGGGTCTCGTCGGTCCGCTTGGTCTCCCAGGCGGGGGCGGTCGTCTCGGTCATGGCAGTTGGCCCTCCACCCAATCGTATACGGCCTCGGCGGTCTTAAGAAGGGCGACCGTTTCGCCGGTGTCACGCCGCCCCGTCTCGTACCGCAGGTCGGTCGTCCAGTCGAACCGCCTCAGCCGCCGGGCGAGGGCGACCGGGAGGACGACGCCCAGTTTCCGCAACTCGCCCCGCAGCACGTCCGGCCGGTGCATCGCCGCCCCGGTGGTCAACCGCTGGAGGGCGTCCGGCTTGTCCGGGTTCGGCGTGAGGTGCAGGATGAGCGCCTTCAGCGAGCACTCGACGGTGTACCCGCCGAGGTACTGGGCGTCGAGGGTCAGCTTTTCCCGCAGCAGGACCCGGGCGGCATCGAGCCGTTGGGCGGCCGCCCGCTGGAACTCCCGGCTCGTCGTCGGTGGCATCGGCCTGCCCCGGTTGCCGGACTCGTGCCGTTAGCCCGCGACCAGCCGGGCCGGGCGGAGGACGCCGTTCTCGTACACGGCCGGGGTGGTCACGGTCACGGCGATCCTCCTCGCGGGCGGGGCACCACCAGCAT
>JAIEQN010000357.1 GCA_019747685.1 Gemmataceae bacterium | reverse complement strand
TTCACCCGGGCGTCGCTGGCGGCCGAGCTGGCCGGCCACCTCGACCGCGTCGCCCGCCGGAGGCCGCGATGAGCGTGTCGGTGATGATCCGCCGGGGGGACGGGCCGCTGGCCGGAAGGCTGAAGCGGGCCGCCCGGGCCGCCCTGACGGTCCACCTGCCGGTCAACCGGCTGACCCGGCCGGCGTTCGCCCTCCTGTACCGGTCGCACGTGGCGGCCCGGGAGGGGCTGTTGTGGGCCGGCCGGTTCTTCTGGAACGAGCCGCTGTTCCGCAGCCGGTGCGCGGCGGTCGGCCCGGGGCTGCGGATGGAGGCCCTGCCGTACATCAGCGGGGACGGGCGGATCGTCCTGGGGGCCGGGGTGCGGCTGTCCGGGAAGTCCGGGTTCGCGTTCGGCCGGCCGGCCCCGCACCCGCCGGAGCTGATGATCGGGGACGGGACGTTCGTCGGCCACGCCTGCCGGTTCAGCGTCGGCCGGTCGGTCCGGGTCGGCCGCCACTGCCTGCTGGCCGGGGGGGTGCAGGTGTTCGACATGGACGGCCACCCGCTCGACGCCGACCGCCGCCGGGCCGGGGACCCGACCCCGCCCGGGCAGATCGCCCCGGTGGTGATCGGGGACGACGTGTGGGTCGGGGCCGGGGCCGTGATCCTCAAGGGGGTGACGGTCGGGGACCGGGCGGTCGTCGCCGCCCGGGCGGTGGTCACCCGGGACGTGCCGGCGGACGCGGTGGTGGCCGGGAACCCGGCCCGGGTGGTCCGGACCCTGCCCCGGCCGGGGGGCGCCGGCTGATGGCCGCCCGGCTGCACGTCGTCCACGGCGTCCTGGCCCTGGACGTGGGCGGGCTGGAGCGGCTCGTCCTGGCCCTGGTCCGGGCGGCGGCCGGGGCCGGCCACCGGGTCACGGTGGTGTGCGTCGAGCGGCCGGGTAAGCTCGCCCCCGAGGCCGAGGCCGCCGGGGCGGAGGTGGTCAGCCTGGGCAAGCCGTTCGGCCGGCACCCCGAGTTCGTCGACCGGGCGGCCGAGGTGCTGGGCAAGCTCCGCCCGGACGTGGTCCACACCCACCAGACCGGGGCCGCCCTCTACCTCGGCCGGGCCGCCCGCCGGCTGTCGCCCCGGCCCCCGGTCGTCCACACCGAGCACGGCAACCACTTCCGCCAGGCCGGCGGGTGGCGGGCGGTGCTGCGGACCCGGCTCAACACCCGGGCGGCGGCCAAGAACGTCGATCGGTTCTGTTGTGTGTCAGCCGAGATCGCCGCCGCCGCCGGCCGGTGGTGGACCGTCCCCCGGCGGAAGCTCGACGTGGTCCCGAACGGCATCCGCACGGACCTGCCCGAAGACCTGTCGCCGCCGTCCGCGGTCCGTGAAGGTTTGGAGATACCGGCCGACGCCCCGGTCGTCGGGACGGTCGGCCGGCTTGCCGAAGTGAAGAGGCAGGATATCCTGATTCAAGCCCTACGGCTGCTCGCGGCCGACCGCCCGGCCGTCCGGTTGGTGATCGTCGGCGACGGCCCGGAGCGGCCGAAGCTCGAAGCCCTGGCCGCCGACCTGGGGCTGGCCGACCGGGTCCGGTTCGCCGGCTACCAGCCCCGCCCGGACGAGTACCTCCGGGCGATGGACGTGTTCAGCCTGACCAGCCGGTCCGAGGGCTTCCCGGTCTCCCTGCTGGAGGCCTGGCGGGCCGGGGCGGCGGTGGCGGCGGCGGCGGTCGGCGGCATCCCGGCAGTAGTCGCCGACGGGGCC
>JAIEQN010000794.1 GCA_019747685.1 Gemmataceae bacterium | reverse complement strand
CCGGCGGCCAGGGCCTTGGTGATGTCCCCGCTGTACCGGATGCCGCCGTCGGCGATCAGCGGCACCCCGGTCCCGGCCAGCCCCCGGGCGGCGTTGGCGATCGCCGACACTTGCGGCACACCAACACCAGATACAATCCTCGTCGTACAAATAGAACCTGGTCCGATGCCGACCTTCACCGCGTCGGCCCCGGCGTCGGCCAGGGCCCCCGCCCCGTCGGCGGTGGCCACGTTCCCGGCCACCACGTCGATCCGGTGCCGCCGCTTCAGCTCCTTGACCGTCTCGACCACGTTCCGGCTGTGCCCGTGGGCCGAGTCGACCACCAGCACGTCGACCCCGGCCCCGATCAGCGACGCCGCCCGCTCGTAGTCGTGGACCCCGACCGCCGCCCCGACCTTCAGCCGCCCCCGGGCGTCCTTGCAGGCGTGCGGGAACTTCTGGGTCTTGTCGATGTCGCGGATCGTAATCAACCCCTTCAGGCGGAATTGATCGTCCACCAGGAGCAATTTCTCCACCTTTTTTTTCGTCAGGAGCTGCTGGGCCGCCTCCAGGGTGGTGTCCTCCGGGGCGACCACCAGGTTGTCCTTGGTCATCACCTCGGCGATCCGGGTGGCGTTGTCGGTCAGGAACTTCAGGTCCCGGCGGGTCAGGATGCCCTTGAGCACCCCGTTGACCGTCACCGGCACCCCGCTGACGTGGTGTTCCTCCATCAGCTGCCGGGCCTGCCCGACGGTGGCGTCCGGCGGCAGTGTGACCGGGTCGGTGATGATCCCGTTCTCGCTCCGCTTGACCTTGTCCACCTCCCGGGTCTGGGCGGGAACCGGCAGGTTCTTGTGGATGATCCCGATCCCGCCCTCCTGGGCCAGGGCGATGGCCAGCTCGCTCTCGGTGACGGTGTCCATCGGGCTGGACACCAGCGGGATGTTGATCCGGACGTTCCGGGTGAGCTGGGTCCGCACGTCCACGTCCCGGGGGACCACGTCCGAGTACCCCGGCTCCAGCAAGACGTCGTCGAAGGTGATCCCCTGGTAGGCGATCCGGTCCTGCATGGCGGAGCCCTCGTGGCTGGTTCGGGGATTTGGGATTATAGGAAGTGGGGGCGAACGGCGGAAGCCGGGCCGGGCCGAGGCCCGGGTGGGCCACCTCGCGGCCGGGTGGAAGCGCGTCACCCCGGACGCCGGCAAGCCGGTCGAGGTCGTGGCGGTGGTCGGCACCCCCGGGGTCGGGCCGGCCACCTGGGCGACGCTGGAACACAAGGGCCTGCCGAAGGGGGTCGGGCCGGTGGCCGAGTTCCGCCTCGCCCCCGCCGACCCGGGGGGCGAGGCCAAGACCGTCCGCGTCCACCTGACCGGCCGGAAGACCGGCGGGCAGTTCGCCGGCGAGCTGACGACCCCGGAGGGCGTGAAGGTCGGGCTGGACGCCGCCGTGGTGAGGCTGTCGTTCCCGGGGTGCCCGTGGGGCGAGGTGGAGCCGGCCGAGTTTACTCTGGACGTGATCCCGAGACGCCCTTGAGACGCCGAGTGGGGGAGAAGAGGAGAGGGGGAGACAAGGCAGGGCCGAGTGGTCCCGTCTTGTCTCCCCCTCCCCCCCTCTGCATCAACTAGATGCCGTAGTCGCCGCCGAACCCGAGCTTGCCGCCGCCGATGCCGACCCCGCCGATGCCGCCGATGCCGCCGATGCCGCCGATGCCGGCCCCGCCGATGCCGCCGAAGCCGCCGACGCCGCCCCCCAGCCCGCC
>JAIEQN010000599.1 GCA_019747685.1 Gemmataceae bacterium | reverse complement strand
CTGATCCGGTACGTCACCGCCCACGAGGTCGGCCACACCCTCGGGCTGCGGCACAACCACCGGGCCAGCCAGGCGTACAGCACCAGCCAACTTCGTGACCCGAAGTTCCTGGAGAAGAACGGGAACGTCGCCTCGATCATGTCCTACGGCCGGTACAACTACGTCGCCCAGCCGGAGGACAAGGTCCCGGTCAAGGACCTGATCCCGAAGCTCGCCCCGTACGACTTCTTCGCCATCGAGTGGGGGTACAAGCCGCTGTCGGAGGGCGACGAGAAGAAGGCCCTGGACGAACTCGCGGCCAAGCAGATGGACGAGCCGTTCCTGCGGTTCGGCGGGGAGGACGGCCCGGCCCAGGTCGACCCGACGGTGCTGACCGAGAACATCGGCAGCGACGCCGTCGAGGCGACCGAGCTGGGCCTGAAGAACCTCGACCGGGTGATGGGCCACCTGGTCGCCGCGACCACCGACAAGGGCGAGGAGTTCGACCTGCTCGAAGAGGCCTACCAGCAGGTGATGGGCCACCGGTCGCGGTGGTTCCAGGCGGTCGCCAAGCAGGTCGGCGGGGTGGTCGAGAGCCGGACCCTGGCCGGCCGGGGCGATGTCCCGCAGTTCAACCGGGTGCCGAAGGACAAGCAGAAGGCGGCCGTCGCCTTCCTCCTGAAGAACGCCTTCACCACCCCGGCCAACCTGCTCGACCCGAAGATCGTGAACCAGTTCAAGTACGCCGGGGTGGCCACGTCCGTGACCGCCCAGCAGCGGGCGCTCTTGTCCACCCTGCTCAGCAGCGGCCGGCTGAACCGGCTGTACGACGCCGAGGTCCAGGCCCCGGGCGAGTCGTACACGGTGGTCGAGCTGGTCGGCGACCTCCAGGGCGGCATCTTCGGCGAGCTGAAGGCCGACGCCCCGAAGGTCGACCCGCTCCGCCGGACCCTCCAGCGGGAGTACGTCGAGCTGCTGAAGAAGGAGTTCGACGGGCCGGCGGCCCCGCAGGGCCTGCCGGCCGGGCTGCCCCGGAACCTGCCGATCTTCGGGGACATCGGCGGCCCGCCGTCGGAGCTGCGGGCGGTCGCCCGGGTGTCGCTGCGGAAGCTGGAGAAGGAGCTGGCCGACGCGGCCCCGAAGGCGACCGACCCGGCCACCGCCGCCCACCTGGAGGACCTGGCCGCGGAGATCAAGGACGTGCTCAGCGGGGCCAAGAAGAAGTAACGCCGTCGTGATGATTGCCAGGGGTTGTCACCCCTGGTCCGTTTCACCGACCCCTGGTACGATCGGCGAAGGGAGGGTCCGCCCATGACCGACCTCGTCGGCCGGCGGCTGGGCGAGTTCGAGGTCGTCCGGGTCATCGGCCGGGGCGGGGTGGGGAAATGACGCCGGTCCGCCCCGCGGTGTGCGGGCCGGCCCGGGCGGGTGGGCGCGGGAGTGGCAGGTCGAGCCGGCCGGGTCGTTCCCCGGCCTGCCGGCCCTCGACCCGACCGGGGAGCGGCTGGCCCACCTCGGGTTCAACGGCCGGCCGCCGCGGTGGCCGAACTACTTCCGGCTGGACGTCCGGGACGCGGCCACCGGGGCGGTGATCGGCCACGGCGAGTACCCGTACACCCGGACCGAGTGCCGGCTGGTGTTCCGCCCGGACGGCCGCCAGCTGGTCGGGCTGCACGCCATGTCGGTGCTGGTGTGGGGGGTGCCGAACTGGGGGAAGCCGCGGGTGCTCCGGGCGGCCACCCGCAAGCACGTGACGGC
>JAIEQN010000119.1 GCA_019747685.1 Gemmataceae bacterium | reverse complement strand
GCCGGGGTCTTGCCCGGCCGCCCGAAGTGACCGGCACAGGCCTCCCGGCCCGTGCCCCGCCTCACCGCTCCAACTGCACGTCGCTCGCCACCACATACGGCTTCGACAGGTCCCGCCGGGTGGACGAGGTCCCGTACACCCGGACCCGCTGGCGGACGTACCGGCCCAGGTCCACCCCCGCGGCCGGGACGACGTAGGCCACCACCACCCCGGGCGAGCTGTCCAGGCTGTACGTCTGCCGGCCGTCCAGGGCCAGGGGCGACTTGGTCAAGGTGCCCGGGGCCGACCACGCCGGGCGGTCGCCGGTAGCCGGCGGGGCGGCCGGCTCCGGCCCGCGGTCGTTGCGGACCGGCGGGAGGATGGTCGCCGTCCGGCCCGGCGGGTCGGCGGCCGGCGGACGTGAGGTCCCGGTTTCTGGTGGCACCGGCCTCCCGGCCGGTGTGCCGGTCCCCCGCTGCTTCTCCCGGAGGGTGTGGATGCGGCCGAAGCAGCGGTTGGCCAGCTCCCCGTCCGCCGTCTCCCGGGCGACCTGGAAGAACAGCCGCTCGGCGTCGTCGTACCGACCGGCCCGCTCCGCCTCCTCGGCCTGCGCCCAGAGCGGGTGGCTGGAACCGGGCCGGCCCGCCGGGTCGGCCGCCGGGGGCAGCCCGGCCGACGGGATGGTGGCCCCGATCGGGGTCAGCCCGGGCGGGGTAGTGTCCTTGACGGTGTGGCTGGTGGTCACCGCCCCGCCCCGCTCCACCGCCGTCATCGGCAGGTAGCGGTAGTCCCCGTCCGGCGGGGCCACCGGGTACCACTTCTTGCCGTCGAAGGTGACGGCCGGGCCGATCACCGTCAGGACCGTCCCCTCGGGCACCTTCACCTTGCGGACCTCGACCAACGGCCGGGCCAGCCCGAGCCGGCCGGGGGCCAGCACCACCGGCTCCTGGGCCGTCACCTGCTGGGGGATGCCCCGGGTCGGGTCGAAGTCGATCAGGCTGTTCGGCACCCAGCTCACCGACCCGGGCGGGGCGACGACGGCGTACCAGCCGTTCTGGTCCTCGTGGTCGATCACCACCCGCGCCCCGGCGGCGAGGGTGCCGGCCTCCGGGTAGGAGGGGCTGGGGCCGGCCCGGAGGGTGACTTGGGCGTCGGTGACGGTGGCGTACCGCGGCCCGTTCTGGCCGGCGGCGGCGGCCGGCAGGACGGCCAGGGTCAGCCCGGCCAGGACCGCGGGGCGCATGGTCTTCTCCGGATCGAGCGGGCGCACCAATTCACGGGACGGGGGCATACCACGGGAGGCGGGGAGGTCAAGGCGGACTCGCCGCGGACCGGGTTCCCGGTCCAGGGGCTCGCGCCCCTGGCTACCGTCCGCCGTCCCTCCGGGACTCCGACCTGTTGGAGCCGCGGAGCGGCGACGGACGGTTGCCAGGGGCTCGCGCCCCTGGTCGTTGACCCGGACGGCGGCGATACAATCGTCCCCGACACCCACCCGGAGCCGCCATGACCCCGCCGACCCTCGCCGAGCTGGCCAAGATGTTCGACCACTCCCTGCTCCAGCCGACCCTGACCGACGCCGACCTGGAGAAGGGCTGCCGCCTCGCGGCCGAATACCGGGTCGCGTCGGTCTGCATCAAGCCCTACGCCGTCCCGATGGCGGTGAAGCTGTTGGCCGGGACGGGGGTGCTGGTGGGGACGACGATCGGGTTCCCGCACGGCGGGCACGCCACCCGGGTGAAGGTGTTCGAGGCGGCCGC
>JAIEQN010000374.1 GCA_019747685.1 Gemmataceae bacterium | reverse complement strand
ACACGTCCACCTCGACCCGCATCGTCCGGTCGGCCGGGTCGATGTACGGGCTGAACCGGGTGACGGGGCCGCGGACCGTGACGCCCGGTAGCTGCTGGAACCCGACCTCGACCTCGGACGACGGGGTGATGAGGCTGGCCGCACTGTCCGGGAGCTTCATCACCACCGTCACCAGATCGACCCGGGCGACCGTGACCAGCGGTTCGCCGTCCCCCTGGACGGTCTTCCCGGGGTCCGCATTGCGGGCCACCACCACCCCGTCGAACGGGGCGTACACCCGGGCGAACCCGAGCTTGACCGCGGCCACGTCCCGGTCCTTCCGGGCGACCTCGACCAACGCCCGCTTAAGCTCTACATCGGCCGCCGCCTTCGCCACGCTTGCGGCCTTCCCGGATTCTTCCGCCTTCGCCAGTTCGACCGCCGCCTCGGCCGCCTCGACCGCCCGCCCGGCCGCCTGGAAGTCGAGCCGGGCCGCGTCCACCCGGGCCGACATCACCGACCCGCTCTTCTGGAAGTCGGCCATCGACTCGTACTCGATCTTGCGGGCGGCCCGCAGGTCGGCCTTCACCCCGACATCGACGCCCTTGGCCTTCACCCCGACCCCGGCCGCCGTCACCGCCTCCCGGGCCACCGCCTCGTCCGCCACCGCCACGGCCAGTTCCCGCCGCCGCTGCTCGACCATCGCGTCCTTCTGGGCGACCGCCTCCCGGAGCTCCGGGGCGTCGATCTCGGCCAGGAGTTCGTGTGCCCGGACCGGCTCCCCGAGGTCCTTGGCGACGTAGCTGACCGTCCCGTTCACCTCGGCCTTGAGGGTGGCCTGGTAGTACGGCTCGACGGTGGCGATCCGCTGGACCGACATCCGCACCCCCGGGTCCCGCTTGGGGCGGACGGCCTTGACCGTCTGCGGCCCCCGGAGGTCCGACCGGCCGGCGGCCTTGGCGTCCCCGGCCACGACCGGGCGGGGGAGGAACCCGGACAGCATCCCGGTGCCGGCCGCCACCCCCGCCACCGCGATCAGGCCGAGCAAGCCGACGACGAGACGCCGGCGGACACGGCCGGACACCCGGGCCGGGTGGTGTCGCGGGCCGTGCAACTCGACCGGGCCGCCGGTGGCCGACTGGTTCGGAGCGTTCTCGGTCATGTGCTGTCCCCAAAGACGAAGATCGGGTCGGGTCGGGTGGGGCTACGCGGTTGGCTGGGCCGCGTCCGAGCCGTGGGGCGGGTGGCCGTGGTGGTGGTGCGGGGCGGTGTGGCCGTTGTGGTGAGAGGCCGGCCGGTGCTTGTCCCGGATGAGCAACGTGAACAGGATCGGGACGACGAACAGCGTCAGGGCCGTTGCCGACACCAGCCCGCCGACCACCGTTCGGGCCAGCGGGGTCAGGGCCTCGCTCCCCCGCCCCAGCCCGATCGCCATCGGCAACAGGTCCAAGAACGTCGCCAGGAAGGTCATCATGATCGGCCGGAACCGGATCGTCGCCGCCTCGGTGACGGCCTCGTGGACCGTCCGCCCCTGCTTCCGGAGCTGGTTGGCGAAGTCCATCAGTAACACGCCCTGGGACACCACGATCCCGACCAAGAAGATGACTCCCATCTCGGACTGCACGTTGAGCGTGGTGTTGGTCGCCCACAGCGTCACCAGCACCCCGATGAGGCCGAGCGGGACCGTGGCCATGATGATGAGGGGCATCACGAACGACCGCATCAGCGGGACCATCAGCAGGTACACCAGCACCGA
>JAIEQN010000382.1 GCA_019747685.1 Gemmataceae bacterium | reverse complement strand
TCGATGGCCCACGAGTCGGGCATGCTCTGGAACACGCTGAAGTTGCAGAAGTAGGTGTCGGCCAGGGTGTTCTCCAGCCCGTCCAGCTCGTCCGGGACGTAGTCCAGGTCGCGGGTGACCCGCAGGAGCTTGCGGACGAACGCCCAGTACAGCCGCTCGCCCAGGGCCCGCAGCTCGATCGACAGGTAGCCGAGGCTGAACAGGTTCAGGGCCTCTTCCATCGACTGGGTCGCGTCGTGGTACTGCTCCAGGAAGTTCTTCTTGTTGACGTTCCGGAAGTTGTCGAACAGGTCCTGGATCGGCTGCGGGGCGTCCTCGGGCAGCCGGTCCGGGGCCACGCAGTTGTCGAAGTCGGAGGTGCCGAGCACGTCGAAGACGAGCACGGAATGGTAGGCCATGAGGGCCCGGCCGCTCTCCGAGAGGATGGTCGGGTGGGGCACGCCCGCCTCGTCGCAGACGGCCTTGATCCGGAACACCACGTCGTTGGCGTACTCCTGGAGGGTGTAGTTGGTGCTGCTCTCGAAGTCGGTCTGGGAGCCGTCGTAGTCGACCCCGAGGCCGCCGCCCACGTCGATGTACTTGAGGCCGGCCCCGAGGCGGTACAGCTCGGCGAACACCCGGCTGGCCTCGGTCAGGGCGTCCTTCACCTTGCGGATGTTGGACACCTGCGAGCCCATGTGGAAGTGGGTCATCTGGAGGCAGTCCTCCAGCCCCCGGGCCTTCAGGTACTCGAACGCCTCCAGGACCTCGGTGACGGTCAGCCCGAACTTCGACCGGTACCCGGCCGACCCCTTCCACCGGCCGGTGCCGCGGGACGCGAGCTTGACCCGGACCCCGACCGGCTGGCGGACGCCGACCTCCTCCATGTACTTGACGATCAGCTCCAGCTCGGTGAACTTCTCGACCACCGGGATGATGTTCTTGCCCAGCTTCCGGGCCATCACCACCATCTGGATGAACTCGTCGTCCTTGAACCCGTTGCACACGATCGGGGTGTTCCCGGCCCCGTTGGTCAGGGCCAGCACCGCGAGGAGTTCCGGCTTGCTCCCGGCCTCGACCCCGAACCCGTACTCCTTGCCGAAGTGGATCACCTCTTCCACGACGTGCCGCTGCTGGTTCACCTTGATCGGGTAGACGCAGGCGTACTCGCCGGCGTACCCGTACTCGTCCATGGCCTTGCGGAAGGCCCCGGCGATCTCCCCGATGCGGTGCTTGAGGATGTCGGTGAACCGCAGGAGCAGGGGCGGCTGGATGCCCCGGGCCCGGATGTTGTCGACCAGCTCCTTCAGGTCGATCGACCGGTCCGGGTCCTTGTCCGGGTGGACGGTGACGTGGCCGAGCTTGTTGATCCCGAAGTACCCCTTCCCCCAGTTCTTGACCCCGTAGGTCTCGAAGGCGTCGTGGAGCTTCCAGGACGGGGCCAGGTCGGACGTGTCGGCGGACCGGCGGTCGAGGGTCTTGCCCATCAGGGGGAGCCTTGCCCCGGCGGGGGCGGGTGGGGGGCGGGGCACGACGCGGCCCCGCACCCCCTCATGATACGTTGACCCCCGGGGGGTGCAATGCGGGTCGGGTCTTGGCGGGCCGGGAGCGTGAGCGACCGGAGTTCCGATGCTCCGGTCGCTCACGCTCCCGGCCCGCCCAGACTACCGCATCTCCCGCGTCGCCGGGATGCCGTACTTCGGCAGGAGGGTGATCTGCGGGTTGGTGTCGATCACCGCCCCGGGGTCGAGGGT
>JAIEQN010000822.1 GCA_019747685.1 Gemmataceae bacterium | reverse complement strand
ACGTGGCTCGCGCCTCACCACCCCCCCGGTGGCGCCGTGGCTAGCCGGGTGGGCTAGCCACCGGAGCGCCCTTCCCCGGTCGCACACGCACCCGGCTCGCCTTCCCCCCTCCCCCACCGGGGGGAGGGGGATGGGGGGTGGGGTCTCGATTCCCCCGACCCCCTGACGCTGGCGGCCGACGCCCTCGGCCGGGGCGACCGCCCGGCCGCCGCCGATCACCTGACGGCCTACGTCCGCGGCCACCCCGACCAGCTCATGTTCCGGGCCCAGCTCGCCGAACTGCTGCTGACCCTCGACCGGCCGGCCGAGGCGAGGGCCGAGTTCGAGCGGTTCGTGGCCGACGCCCAGGCCGCCGGCGGGCCGCCCGGCAAGCACCTCGTCCACTGCCACACCCGGCTGATGGAGATCGGCCGGAGGGCCGACGACCGGTTCGCCGAGCGGTTCCACAAGGGCGTCGGGCTACTCCGGCTATCCGCCGACCTCGGCCCGGACGAATCCGCCGAGGGGGCGCTGTGTCAGGCGTTGAAGGCCCTGACCGAGGCGAAGGACCTCCGCCCGGCCGACCCGCGGGTCCACCTCTACCTGGCCGACGCTTACGGGATGACCGGGAACCGGCGGGCGGCCGAGGTGGCGCGGGCCGTCGCCCGGGATCGAGCCGCCCCGGGGTCGCTCACCCCGGCCGAGGCCGCCCGGCTCGGGACCGGGCGGTAAGGTGTGGGGGGCGACCAATGGACCTCGGGCTGGGCGGGCGGGTGGCGGTGGTGGTCGGGGCAGCCCGCGGGCTGGGGCGGGCGATCGCCACCGCCTTCGCCGCCGAGGGGGCACACGTCGCCCTGCTCGACGTGTCGCCGGACGTCCCGGCCGCCGCGGCGGCGCTCGCCCGGGACGGCGTCACCACCGCCGGTCACGTCGCCGATGTCACCGACTTCGCCGCCGTGCGGGCCGCCCACGACGCGGTCCGTTCGCAGTTCGGCCGGGTCGACCACGTCGTGTTCGCGGCCGCCGTCGGGTCGGGGAAGTTCGGGTTCCCGTTCTGGAAGCTCGACCCGGCCGACTGGCCCCGGGTGCTGGCGGTCAACCTGCTCGGGGCGGTGAACGTGGCCCACGCCTTCGCCCCGGGCTGGCCGCGACCGGGTCGGGGACGGTCCTGTTCCTGGCGTCGGTGGCCGGCCAGATCGGGTCCCAGACCGACCCGCCGTACAGCGCGTCGAAGGCCGGGCTGATCAACTTCGCCCAGTGCGCGGCGAAGGACCTGGCCCCGGCCGGGGTGCGGGTGAACTGCCTGTGCCCGGGGATGGTGCGGACCCCGCTGAACCGGGCGGTGTGGGAGGCGTGGGCGGCCGACCGGCCGGGCGGGGCGGTGCCCGACTACGACACCTGGGCGGCCGAGAAGATCGCCAAGCTGGTCCCGCTGAACCGCTGGCAGACGCCGGAGGACGTGGCCGCGATGGCGGTGTTCCTGGCGTCCGACCGAGCGGCCAACGTGACCGGCCAGACGGTCAACGTGGACGGCGGGTACGTCATGCACTGGTGAGCGGGAGGGGGCGGGGGCCGTTGTCTTGACCCTCTCCCCTTGAGGGAGAGGGTGGGCGGCGAGCGGCAGCGAGCCGACCGGGTGAGGGGAGGAGCGATGACGCACCCGACCCGTCGTGCGGAGTGGGGGGCGCCCGGCCCCCGCCCCCCCCCCCGCCGCCGACCCCCCAGGCCGCGGGGGGGGGGGGGTTGGGGGGG
>JAIEQN010000324.1 GCA_019747685.1 Gemmataceae bacterium | reverse complement strand
GCTCGACGCACCCTACAACACGGGCCATGCCCCGCCTCCCCGTCCTCCTCGCCGGCCTCCTCGTCTTGCCGGCCCTGCCGGCCGCCGACCCGCCGCCCCCGCCCAAGCTGCTGATCGCCTTCGCCTCGTTCCGCGAGCGGAAGCTCCACCCGAAGGTCTACTTCTACGAGCACGACGGCGTCGGCTCGGGCAAGCCGGTCGGCTCGATCGACCCGGCCGACCAGCGGAGCGACTACCACCCGACCCTGACCGCCGACGGCCGGCTCTGTGGGTTCGCCGCCGAGACCGAGAACCAAACCGGCAAGGTCCTTGTTTGGGACCGGGCCGGGCGGAAGCTCCTCGACCCGCCCGAGCTGAACGACACGCCCCACGGCCAACTCGGGGCGGCCGTCTCCGGCGACGGGAACTGGTTGGCGTTCTCGGCCTGGAACCGGCCGGGGGCCTCGGCCCGGTGGCAGGTGCTGCTCTACGACCTGACCAGGAAGGAGTTCGCGGAAACGCCCGGGCTGAACGACCCGAAGGCCGACGAGCAGTTGCCGGCGGTGAGCGGCGACGGCCGGTTCGTGGCGTTCACGTCGAACCGCAAGGGCGGGGCCGGCCTCACCGATGTCGTCCTGTACGACCGCCGGGCGAAAGCCGTGGTGCCGCTGCCGGGGCTGAACTCGACGGCCAGCGACACCGCCCCGTCGTTGTCGGCCGACGGGAACCTCGTCGCTTTTGCTTCGAACCGGTCGGGCGGGGCCGGCGGGTTCGACGTGTACCTGTACGACCGGGCCGCGGCCAAGCTCCTGCCGCTGCCGGGGCTGAACGCCGTCGGCCACGACCAGACCCCGGCCCTCAGCCCGGACGGGCGGTACGTCGTGTTCGTCTCCGAGCGGACCAAGGGGGACGGCGAGCGGGACGTGTACCTGTACGACCGGGCGGCCGGGAAACTCCTGCCGACCCCCGACCTCAACTCCCCGGCCGAGGACTTCGACCCGTGCGTGACGGCCCTTCCCGGGCCGTGACGGCGGGGCCTACGTCAGGACGACCGCCCGGTCGGCCCGGCGGAGCAGTTCCCCGAGGGCGGCGGCCGGCAGCGGGGCGGCGAACGCGCAGCCGTGGAACCAGTGGCCGAACGCCTTGGCCCCGACCCGCACCACCCGGGCCGGGATCGGACCGGCCCCGTCCCCGAACGCGATCCGCAGCTCCGTCCCCGGGTCGACCCGCCGGCCGATCAGCAGCCCGACCCCGCCGGCCGACACGTCCTGGACGATCACCGGCCACCGGCCGAGCGGCCCGTCCTCGGTCACCCCCAGCAGTCCGGGGGTGACCGGGTGACGGTCGCCCGCCCGCCGGTCGGCCCCGGCGGTGCGGTCGGCCCACCCGGCGGCGAAGTCCGCCACCTCGCCCAGCCGGGCGTTGTCGTCGGCCGGGGTCGCCTCCCGGCCGGCCGCCGCCGCGAAGCCCCAGCCGGAGAGCAGGACCGACCCGTCGGCCCGGAGGACGACCCGGCCGGCGGTCACGTCGCCGTGGACGACGCCCCCGGCGTGGGCGTAGGCGAGGGCGTCGGCCAGCCGGCTGACGACCCGGGCGGCGTCCGCCTCGGCCAGCAGGCCCCGCTCCGCGACCACCCGGGCCAGCGGGTCGCCGTCGGGCGGCTCGGTGACGGCGTACCCGGCCGGCCCATCCAGGCCGAAGTCCAGGGTCCGGAGGATGTTCGGGTGCAGGAGGCGGGCGGCGGCCCG
>JAIEQN010000656.1 GCA_019747685.1 Gemmataceae bacterium | reverse complement strand
TGGCGGATTCCTCCCGGTGCCCCCAGGAGTACCGCCGCGCGGGCAGTCGGCAACTCGAAAGTGTCAGCCGACTAGGTAGTCGGTCATGCTCCTCCTGGTCTTGCGTGCGAACTGGGGCCCATCGTGGACCCAGGGTGCAGGATGCAACGGAACCGGTCCGCCCGCAAGCACCAAAATCATGGCTGGAACAGCCCGATTCGAGCAGCGGGGGAGTAGCGAGGTAGGTAGTGCGGTAGCGTAAGCATCTGTGCCCGCTCCCTGCCCATTCGCGGACAGTTCACCTCGGCCTACGCCAGCTCGGCCGCGACCGCTTCGGGTCGTCTATCCGCGAAGCGACGAAGCAGAGAGGTCTTGACAGGCTATCCCAGATTTGGGATAGAATACCCATGAGTGACGACACTGACCCAGAGAAGGAGGAAGAGCCGCCCCCGGAGGACAAACCGCTCTTCTGGCTTGGGTCGAGCCGTGACGACTTGTCCGCCTTCCCGCTCGAAGTGAAGCGGGTGATGGGGTTCGCCCTCCGGCAAGCCCAGCAGGGCGGAAAGCACATTCACGCGAAGCCACTCAAAGGGTTCAAGGGAGCGGGTGTCCTGGAAGTGGTGGCAGACCACGCGACCAACACCTACCGCGGGGTCTACACGGTCCGGTTCCGGGGGGCGGTGTACGTGCTGCACGCCTTCCAGAAGAAGTCGAAGAGCGGCATCAAGACGCCGAAGCCCGACCTCGACCAGGTCGAGCGGCGGCTGAAGCTAGCCAAGGAGCACTATGAGAGCTGGAGTCAGTCCGAAGGGGAAGAGGGAGGTGGAGGGAGTGACCCCAAGTAGCGGGAACGTGTTCGCTGACCTTGGGATTCCGGATGCCGGAGTCGCCCTCGCCAAGGCGAACCTGGCTCACCGCATCTGCGAGGTTATCCGCGAGAAGAAGCTCAGCCAGACCAAGGCCGCTGCCATCCTCGGCGTCACCCAGCCGAAGGTGTCAGACCTCGTGCGGGGGAAGCTCGACGGGTTCACCGTGGACCGGCTGCTCAAGTTCCTGAACCGCCTCGGGCAGGACGTGGAAATCTCCGTGCGGCCAGCGAAGGGGGCCAAGCGACCGGCCGATACCCGCGTCGTGTACGCCTAACCGAATCGCACCCACGCCACTCCTCACCATCCGCCCATCCGAGAACTCTTACCAAGCTTCCCCATTGTCTAGTCTGTGTTCCACCGTGGAACGCGGTCCGGTTTGCGTAAGGAAGGGAAGTCACCATAACCTCTCCTCGGGCGAGTCCCGGATAGGGCCCGCCCGAACCGTCAATGCGTGAAGCTTGACAGCGTCTTCCGAGTGGGGAACGCACCCGTCCAACCCGACCACCAATCGGGCCAAGGGGCACGCCTAACCAGCGTGCGGGCGTTCCGCCGGTAGAGCCGGGTGCCGCGAGAGTGGCTTGCCCGTGCTCGATGGAGGCTCGCCGGAGTAATCCCTCGGTGTGACCACCTGCCCTCGTATGGCAGTGGGTCGAGACGAGGAGTAATCCCGGCGTTTCTATCCAATCCCGTCCGGCGGCCAGCGTGCCGCCGGCGAGGAAGGGCGACGCAGACACGCCCACCCTTCGGAGTGGGCCGTCATGGACCGAAGCGGGTGCGAGGTGGCCTCAAAAGGAAGGCCCTTTGCCGTGTTGAAGACATCTAGCCCCCGGCGTCTCGGTGTTGTAACCCGGCGGCATGAGGACGAGCGGACGGAAT
>JAIEQN010000847.1 GCA_019747685.1 Gemmataceae bacterium | reverse complement strand
GCCGGCGGGCCGGGGGCATGGGCCGCCGGGGCCGGGGCCGGAGGGGGGGGGGGCTGCCGCGACGGGGGCGTGAGCCGGGTGGGGCGGGTGGGTGTGGGCCGGGCGGGCGAACGCCGACCCCTTGCGGAGCCGGATCCGCTCGTCCCCCTCGATCAGGTCGACCTCGGCCAGGTCGTGGTCGGACATCAGCCTCAGCAGGTGTTCGACCGTCGTCACGTCGAACGGCCGGGGCTTGTCACGCTTGTCGTCGGCCACCGCGGACCCCCGTGAGCGAACCCCCGGGCGGGCCGGGAGAGGGGGCTACTCTAGCTCCCCCCGCCGGCCACGGACAGGTCCCGGGACAGGCTCGTCAGCAGGGTACACCCGTCCCGGGTGACCAGCACGTCGTCCTCGATCCGGACCCCCCCCCACCCCGGGCCGTCCCCCTCCCCGGGGATGTACACCCCCGGCTCGACGGTGATGACCATCCCGGCCGCCAGCACGTCGTCCGAGTTCTGCCGGACCCGCGGGGCCTCGTGGACCTCCAGCCCGATCCCGTGCCCCAGCCCGTGGGTGAAGAACTCCCCGTACCCGGCGGCCTCGATCACCTTCCGGGCCGCCGTGTCCACGTCCCTCGCCCTCACCCCGTCCCGGATCACCGCCAGGGCCGCGTTCTGGGCCGCCAGCACCACCTCGTACACCCGCTCCAACTCGTACCCGACCCGCTCGAACTTGTTCCGCCGGGTCGGGGCCGACCCGAACGGGCTCCGCAGGGTCCGGGTCATGTCCGACTTGTACCCGACGGCCGTGTCCACCCCCCAGTCGACCAACAGCTTGCTCCCCTCGGACAGCGGCCGGTCGGACGGGACCAGGTGCGGCCGGGCCCCCCGGTCGCCGACCGCCACCATCGGCGGGAACGCCATCCCCTTCGCCCCGGCCCGCCGCAACCAGTTGTCCAGGGCGTCGGCCATGTCCTTCTCGGTGTCCGTCTCCCGGATGGTGGCGGCGAACATCCGGAACCCCCGCTCGGCCACCTGGACCGCGTCCCGGATGTACTGGATCTCGGACTGGTCCTTGACCGCCCGCTGGCTCTCGACCAGGTCGTTGACCGGGACGAAGGTGCATTTCGGGGCGAGGCCCTTGAGCAGCTCGAACTCGGCCACCGTCAGCCGCCCGGCCTCGACCGCGACGGCCTTGGCCCCGGACTTGGTCAGCACCTCGGCCGACGCCTCCAGGGTGGTCCGGGTGTGCGGCCGGACGTGCAGGTCGATCCCCCCGTCCCGCCCGACCTCCGGGCACTCGTCGAGCACCTGGGCCTCGTACCGCGGGTCGGTGACCACCACCGCCGCCTTCGGGGTGACGACGAAGTGGGTCGCCTCCCCGGTGAACCCGGTCAGGTAGGTGACGTTCGGCGGGGCGGTGACCAGGGCGGCGTCCGGCCCGCCGTCCTTCCGCAGGTTCCGGGTCAGGGTCTGCCGCCGCAGGGCAAGGTAGTTCATCGCGTGGCCCCCGGGGGAGAGCGGAAGGCGGGCTCCCGGCGGTGCTCCGATTCAGCCCGGAGTGAAATCGCGCGCGGCGGCCAGATGGTGACCGCGCGAGGGCTTCCGGTTCGACGGCCGAGACTATATCCCGGGAGTATAATCGGGTTTCCGTCCGCGGGGAAAGAAGAATGCCGAAAAATCTTCCCGCCCACGACCGGCTCTGGCGGGGCCACAGCCCGCGGGCGGCGGCCCCGGCGGTG
>JAIEQN010000155.1 GCA_019747685.1 Gemmataceae bacterium | reverse complement strand
GGACGAGGTCAAGAAGGCCACCGTCTTCGTCAAGGTCGAGGCCGGGGAGTTCTCCGGGAGCGGGTCCGGGTTCCTGGTCGGGGCGATCGGCCAGACCGGGCTGGTGGCCACCAACCACCACGTGATCGAGAGCGGGATGAAGCGGCCGGCCCCGGGCAGCCCGCCGCACAAGATCAGTGTGGTGTTCAACAGCGGCCAGCCGGACGAGTACGAGCTGCCGGCGGCCGTCACGGCCATCGACCCGATCGCCGACCTGGCCGTCCTCCGGGTCCGGGGCCGGCTCCCGGCCAAGATCATCGACCCGTGGCAGACGCCCAAACTGACCGAGACCCTGGAGGTACTGATCTTCGGGTTCCCGTTCGGGTCCCAACTGGCCACCGCCGGCGACCACCCGGCCATCTCGGTCAACGCCGGGTCGGTGTCCAGCCTCCGGACGGACAAGGCCGGGAAGCTCGAGCAGGTCCAGATCAGCGGGCCGATCAACCCCGGGAACTCGGGCGGCCCGATCGTCGACAAGGACGGCCGGCTGGTCGGGATCGCGGTCGCCACCATCACCGGGTCCGGGCTCGGGTTCGCCGTCCCGGTGAACGAGCTGATCGCCCTGATGGAGGGGAAGCTCCTGGCCACCCTGTTCGTCCCGACCGGGCTCGACTCCGGGTTCGCCAAGTTCAAGGTGGTGATCCCGGTGATGGACCCGGGCGGGCTGGTCAAGACCGTGTACATCCGGTACTGGGCCGGCGGCGGGGTCAAGCCGAAGGTCGTC
Organism: Gemmataceae bacterium; assembly: GCA_019747685.1. Lineage (GTDB taxonomy): Bacteria > Planctomycetota > Planctomycetia > Gemmatales > Gemmataceae > Urbifossiella. The sequence continues at coordinate 956 of JAIEQN010000155.1, read as the reverse complement.
AAGGACCGGGCGATCGGGTACCGGCCGATCCCCAACGGGGAAGGGACGGGCCAGCTCAACTTGGCCGTCGGGGACGGCCCGACCTCCCTCCAACTGGCGATCGGCGACCTGGAGCTGCCGGCCAACGCCACCGAGGTCGTCCTCCAGGTGGCGTCCGAGAGCCAGGCCGGGCTGGTCGCCGCCTCCCCGCCGGTGACGTACTCCCTGACCCTGGCCGAGCAGCCGTCCGGGCGGGACGCCAAGCCGTTCGCCGACCTGTCGGCCCACCTGGCGTCGAACCCGGACTCCCGTGCCGGGCAGGTGGTGGTGGTGCGGGGGAAGATCATCCGCCCGCCGTCCAGCCGGGCCCCGGTCCAGGAGATGACGGTGTCCGACCTGGACGGCCGGGTCCCGGGCAACGTCCGGTTCATCTGCGACCGGGAGACGGCCGCCCAGTTTGACGAGGTCGACCCGGAGCACCAGCCGCTGGACGCCCGGATCACCTGCGTGGTCGGCGGCCGGGGGGCGGACGGCCGGGTCCCGGTCCGGGTCGCCCGGGTCGACTTCCTGGACGAGGGCGACCGGCCGGTCAAGTCGATCCCCGGGGAGGCGAAGGACGACAAGCTGGCCGCCCTGAACCGGGACCCGGCGAAGTTCGCCGGGCAGACCATGGACGTGAAGGCCGAGGCCGCCCCGGTCGCCCGTTTCCGGGGGGCCACCCCCGAGGAGCTGCCGGTCTTCTTCCCGAGTCTGAGCCGGCCGCGGAACCTCCAGTTCGTCGCCACCCCCGGGCTGGCCGCACGGATGGCCGAGGAGAAGCTGAAGGTGAACGGGCTGTACAAGGTCCGGCTGTCGGTCACGGTGGCCGCCCCCACCACCCCGGAAGGCCGGGCCCGGGTGACGGTCCGGCGGATCGAAATCCTCGACCCGAAGGACGGGAACCGGGTGGTGAAGACGATCGAGTGACGCTCGGCGAG
>JAIEQN010000957.1 GCA_019747685.1 Gemmataceae bacterium | reverse complement strand
GCCGAACTCTTTTCCTTCCGGCTTCACCCGCCGCCCGCCCGGTGCCGATAACCTGTACGGGTTGTACCGCCTGTACGGGGAATTCGGCCGTGGCCCACCACTCGCACACCGCCGCCGACGCCGCCCGGGTCCGCCGGCTGGCCGTCCGGTACGCCCGCCGGGTTAACAAGCGGTGGGACGCCGTCCGGGCCGACCTGCTGGCCCGCCGGGTCGCCCTGGACGAGGCCCGCGGCCGGCTGTCGGCCGAGGCCGCCCGGTTCGGCATCGCCCGGTCCGAGTTCCAGGTCCTCGCCGCCACCGTCCGCGACCGCTTGAAGCAGGAGCAGACGGCCCTCGACGGCCAGCGGCGGCGGGCGGCCGCCGAGTGGACCGAGACCACCGACTACTTCGAGCAGCAGGACCAGGCCCTGGCCGCCCGGGCGGCCGACCTCGCGTCGAAGGAACAGGCCCTCTCGGCCACCCGCACCGAGGCCCAGGACGCCGTCACCGCCCTGCGGGCCGAGGCGGCCGGCCTGGAGGCCCGCACCCGGCACGCCCGCGAGGCGCTGGACGACCTCGAACGCAAGCGCGACGCCCTGCACGACGAGCTGCTCGGCACGGCCGTCCTGCCGCTCGACGAACCGCCCCCGGGTACGCTCGTCGCCCTCGACCGGGCGGTCGACCGCGACCTGACCGAGTGGGCCGCCGACCTCGACGCCCGGGAGAAGCAGCTCGCCCAGGACCGGGCCGGGCTGGTCGCCGTCAAGGCCGGGCTCGACCGCCAGGCCGCCGCCCTGGCCGACGACCGGCGGGTGCTGGCCGAGCAGTTCGTGCAACTGGCCACCGCCCGGGCCGAGTGGCAGGAGGCCGAGCGGCGGACGGTCGGGGAGATGGAGGAGTTGGCCACCGGGTTGCGGGTGCGGGAGCAGGACCTGGACGCCCGGGAGGCCCGGGTCATCAAGGCCGACGCCCGCCGCCGGGAGGACGCCTACGAGCTGTGGCAGCTCCGGCTGCGGCTGGAGGCGTGGCAGGGGAAGCTGACGGCGACCGACCAGCGGTGGCACGCCGAGCGGGAGGCCCGGGACGCGGCCCTGGACCGGCGGGCGAAGGCCCTGGCCCACCGGGAGGCCGAGGTCGAGGGGGTGTTCGGGAAGTGGGAGCGGGCGCGGGAGCGGGAGCGGGAGCGGCTGCGGGCCGAGCTGCTCGGCTGGGCCGACGACCGGGACCGGATGGCCAAGGCGGTCCGGGAGTACGACGAGCGGGTGAAGGAGCTGGGGGCGGAGCTGGTCGGGCACGCGGCCCGGGCGATGGCGGCCGAGGAGACGCTGGCCGAGGTCATGCCGGACCAGGAGTTCGGCAAGGACCGGCGGCTGGAGGTGGTGCGGAAGGGGTGGGAGAAGCTGTTCGGGGCGCGGCTGGCGGAGGTCGACGCCCGGCGGGCGGCGGCGGCCGCGGAGCGGGCCAAGCTGGACGGCCGGTACAAGGAGTTGCAGACCCGGCTGGCGGAGGTGGTGGAGAAGGAGGCGGACCAGGCGACCCGGGCGGGGAACGCCGACCTGGCGGGGCTACTGGCCGGTGGGGTGGTGCCGGAGCCGGCGACGGCGGTGGACGAGGCCGCGGCCCGGCGGGAGGCGACGGAGCTGGCGGCCCTGCGGCGGGTGGTGGAGCGGATGGCGGCGGTCCTGTGGGAGGCGGCCCGGCCCGAGCCGCCGGACGGCGAACTCCCCTGGGCGGCC
>JAIEQN010000151.1 GCA_019747685.1 Gemmataceae bacterium | reverse complement strand
ACGGTCAGGGCCGACCCGGCGGCCGCGGACAGGGACCGGACGGTGGCGGCGGTGTCGACCACCACGGCGAACGCCCCGACGGTCACGTCGTCGGCCGGGCCGGGGACGGCGTCCGTCGACCAGTTGGCCGCCCCGGTCCACGAGGTCGTCCCGGCCCCGCCGTCCCAGAACACGGCCGCCGGGACCGACCGGTCTTCGAGGGGCTCGACCCGGAGGGGGGGCCGGGCCCGCCGCGCCGGCCGCCGGCGGGGCCGCGGACGGGGGGCCAAACACTTCAGCAGTGTCCACTTGCCGGGCGACAAGGGCATGGGGCGATCCTCGGCTCGGGGGGCGGGGCGGGACCTCAAAAGGCCGGACCACGTCCGCGGGCCGCCGGGGCAAGCCGGCCGGGGTCGGCGGCCGTACACCCGGTCATCCGCGCGGTCGTGAGGACGGTAGGGGTTGAACGACAGTAGTAACCGGTCCCGGACCCGGGCACAAGCGAAATACGGCCCGGCCGGGAAAATTCACAATCCGGCCGAGCCGTTGAGACGAGATGACACCCGTTGGTCGCCCCGGGCCAGCAGAGGTTCGACCGGCCGGGGGCACCCGGGTGCGACGGAAGCGGGGCCTCACGCCCCCGGCCGGCGGGATCGGCGGCGGGCCGACCCGACGAGGCCGACCGCCCCAACCCCGAGGAGGGTCAGGCCGGCTGGCTCGGGGACGGACGCCAAGCCGGTCAGTCGGTAGGAGATGGTTGCCGAGCCCCCGAATTGACCACCGGCGTCATAGATGTCCACGAACAGGACGCCGCCGGTGTCCGGCGAGTCGTACCCCGACAGTGGGAGGAGGGCGGTCGGCAGGTCCGGGAACGTCGAGGTCGACGGGTCGGTCGAGTGGAGTCTTACGATCCCCCCCTGGAACAGCACGGTATACCCGCTCCCCAGTACGACCGGGTCGGCGGTGAAGCTGTCGAAGTTCAGCCCCGCGTACGGGAAGAACATGGGGTTAAACACTTCGATGACGAACCCCGTCGATTCCGCGAAGTCGAGCGGGCCGACGGTGACGGTCAGTTCGTTCCCCCCGCCGGGGACCAAGGCACCGTAAAACGCTTGGTCCGGGAAGATGATGAAGGGGGTCGCGTCCGCGAGCCGGATGATCCCGCTGACCGGGTCCCCCGGAACGATGGCGAGAACCCCGGACGGGTCGTCCACCGCTGTCACCTCCCCGGTGTACCGGTAGTGGAGGACCGGCCCGGCGGTCGCGGGGGCGGCGACCAGGACGACGGCGAGCAGGGCGGCGGGACGGGCGGCGGTCATGGTCGGACCTCGGGGGCGGCCCCGTCGGGGGCGGGACACCACCGGCCAGGGTAACAACCCCCGCACGCCGGTGCAAAACAATTCCCGCACACCCGTACCACGGGCGATGCCCGGTTCCCCTTCGGGTGGCTCCACCTCGCCGGCGGGCGGCCGGCACCCCGACCCCCTCCCGCTGCTGACCTACCGCCGGCCCCCCGCGGCGGGGTAAACTCAGGCCCATCACCCCGCGACCAACACCCACCCGACCCCCGAACCCGGGTCGGGCCGGCCCGGGGTGTGGGCACGGGTCACCGACACGGGGGGCTGCGATGGCGAAGGACGTGAAGGACGGCAAGGACGCGAAGGAGAACAAGGAGCTGAAGACCGCCCTGGCGGCGATCGAGAAGGAGTTCGGCAAGGGGTCGATCATGACCCTCG
>JAIEQN010000240.1 GCA_019747685.1 Gemmataceae bacterium | reverse complement strand
CTGAAGGGCGAGATCACCACCAAGCACCAGCTCGCCCGCGAGGCCCTGCACATCGAGCAGGACGTGCTGGGCGAAACAGTCGGCTCGCAGGACCAGGTGCTGGCCGCCCACGGAGGGCTGCGTCACGTCCGGTTCCAGCCGGACGGCGAGATCGACGTCAGCCCACTCGTCCTACCGCCGGGCCGGGTCGCCGAACTCCGGTCCTACCTCCTGCTCGTCTACACCGGCATCGCCCGGACCGCCGCGGACGTGGCCAAGAGCTACGTCGTCGGCATCGAAACGCGCCGGCGGCAGCTCCGCATGATGAAGGAGTTGGTGGAGGAGGCGCTGACCGTGCTGGCCGGCGGGCTGAACCTCCTGCCCTTCGGCGAGCTGCTGCACGAGGCGTGGCTGGCCAAGCGGAGCCTCAGCCCGCTCGTCTCGAACCCCGAGGTAGACGACCTGTACGACCGGGCGTTACAGGCCGGCGCGCTGGGCGGGAAGCTGACCGGGGCCGGGGGCGGCGGCTTCCTCCTGCTCTTCGCCCCACCGGACCGCCACGGCGACGTACTGGCCGCCCTCGACGGCCGCATCCACGTCCCGTTCGAGTTCGAGTCCGCCGGCAGCCAGATCATCTTCTACGAGCCGGGGGTCGACTACCGAGACGCCGAGCGGGCCCGGGACCGGGCGGTCCGGCCGTTCACCGAGTTCCGGCCCGAACTCGCGGAGGCGTCATGAACCGCCGGTCGCGGGTGTTCGTGGCCGGCGGGCGGACGCTCCTCGGGGCGGCCCTGCTCGACCTCCTGCCCGAACGAGGGTTCGCCAACTTCGTCGGCCTCGGCCCGGACGAACCGGACCTGATCGACGCCGGGGCGGTCGAGGCGTTCTTCGCGGCCGAGCGGCCGGAGTACGTCTTCCTGGTCGGCGGACGGTCGGGCGGCATCGCCTTGAACCGGGCGTGCCCGGCCGACTTGATGCTCGATAACCTGCGTACCGCCGCGAACGTACTGGATGCCGCCCGCCGGTACGATGTGGCGAAGCTCGTGTATGCCGCAAGCTCGTGTGCCTACCCGCGGGCGGCGTCGCAGCCGCTGCAGGTCGAATCACTAGGTACCGGCCCGCTCGAGCCGACCAGCGGCCCTTACGCCACGGCCAAGCTCGCCGGCTGGATGCTTTGCTCGGCTCTTCGCCAGCAATACGGCTGCCGGTTCGTGACTGCGTTCCCGGCCAACGCCTTCGGCCCGCACGACGACTTCGGCCCCGCGACCGGCCACGTCCTCCCGGCCCTGATCCGCCGGACTCACGAGGCGAAGCAGGCCGGCGACCACGAGCTGAGCGTCTGGGGCACCGGCACCCCGCGGCGGGAGTTCGTGTACAGCCGCGACCTCGCCGACGCCGCCTTGTTCGTGATGGAACAGTACGACGCCGACGCCCCGCTCAACCTCGGAGGCGGCGGCGACGTGAGTATCGCCGAGGCCGCTCGGACGGTGGCCGAGGTCATCGGCTACCGCGGCCGGCTGGCGTTCGACACGACCAAGCCCGACGGCGCCCCGCTCAAGGCCCTGGACTCGTCGCCGCTGCTGTCCCTCGGGTGGCGGCCGCGGACCGACTTCCGCACCGCGGTCGAGAAGACCTACGACTGGTTCCTGCACCACCGGGTCACGGAGGACCCCCGCCATGCACGCCCGGCTGTACCGGTCGCTCTACCGCATCCGGCGGGTCGAGGAGGAGGT
>JAIEQN010000892.1 GCA_019747685.1 Gemmataceae bacterium | reverse complement strand
GGCGGCCAGCCCGTCCAGGACCGTGAGCACGACCGGCCGGCCGGTCCGCCGGTCCCGGCCGGCGAAGGCCGGGCCGTCCGGCCCGGGCGCGAGTTCTTCGCCGAGGGCGTAGCGGCCGAGGACGGCCGCCGGGGCGGGTCGTGAACTCATGGGCGGGGTCCGGCGGGGCGTGGGGCAGCGTAGTATGCGACCCCGCCGGCCGCCGGTCAAATCGTCGCCCCACGGCCCGACCGGCCGCCCCCGCCGGAATGGTTCCAGGCCGGACACACCCCCCGCGCCTGACGAATCCGGTTGCGGCCGAACAAATCTTGGTCGGACTGACGCCCGCACGGGTTTCGACCCCGGCGCTACCGGCCGACGAAGCCCCGCGGCTCGGCCCGCCAGTCGAGCGGCGGCGGGGCCGCCCCCAGCCGGTCATGGTCGACCTTGCCGGTCAGCTCGTCGTACACGTGCTTGACGTTGTCCTTGTTCTCCTTGGCCGCCTTCCCGGTCCACTCCTTGTACCACGGCAAGTCGATCCCGGCGGCGATCTCGTCGAGCGACTTCTTGGCGTCGAGGCCCTTCTTCACCTCGGCCCGGAGGTCGGCGAAGTACCGCTTCTGGGTGGCCAGCAGGTCCTTCCGGGCCAGCTTCCCGTGGCCGGGGCCGACCACGTCCACGTCGAGCTTTTCCATCCCCTCCAGGCACTTGATCCAGCTCGCCGTGTTCGAGTGGCCCATGTAGTTGAACGACCCGTTCACGCAGGCGTCGCCGGTACACAGAATCTTGAGCTTCGGCAGGTAGGCGACGGCGTCGCCGGCGGTGTGGCTGTGGCCGAAGTGGCGGAACTCGACCCGCTGGGTGCCGTCGTCCAGGACGTAGGGGTCGTCGAAGGTAACGTCGGCCTGCTTCAGCTCGGTCTTGCGGAGGTCCTCCCGGTCCTTGCTGGCGTCCTCCCACTGCTTCGGGCCGTTAACTTTCAGCAGCCGGGCGGCGGTCTTGTGGGCGACGATCCGCGCCCCCTCCCTGGCCCAGACGCTGTTCCCGTAGGCGTGGTCGCCGTGGTGGTGGGTGTCCAGGACGTACCGGATCGGCTTGTTCGTCGTCTTCTTGATCGCGGCGAGCACGTCGGCCGCCTCCTTCGGGAAGTTGGCGTCGACCACCACGACGTAGTCCTTGAAGACGACCCAGGCGTGGTTCGACCCGCCGAACGGGATCGTCGGGTCGGTGGCGCTGATGGACGAGTAGCGGAAGAAGACGCCGGGGGCGATCTCGGCCACGTCGTCGAACTTCATCTCCGGGAGCGGCTTGGGGGCGTCGGCGGTGGCGGCGGGCCGGTCGGCGGCCGCGTACACGGCCAGGGCGAACGCCGCGACGACCGCGACCGGGAGGACGATGCGGCGGGGCATGGCAGAAACCGGAAAGGGAAGGGCGGTCGAACTGCGAGCCTAGCCGGGGGAGGGGACGGGGGCAAGAAGAAAAAGGCGTCGGTTCGCGCGGCGGGTCATCGGACCGGAAATACGAACCCGGTGTTTCACCCCGGGTCGATCGCCCCGCCGCCCCTTGCTCCCGCGCCGAAAAAGACAAACCCCGCCGGGTCGGGCCGGCGGGGTCGCGGACGCTAGCCCGGCCCCGGAGGTGACGGGCGCCGCGTCAGGCCGCCCCCGTAGGGGCGGCTGTCTGTCGTGTCAGGAGGTAACGGGTTTAGTAGCCGCCCCGGCCGCCGTTGCCG
>JAIEQN010000713.1 GCA_019747685.1 Gemmataceae bacterium | reverse complement strand
GGCCCGAGGAGTGACCCCGCCCGTGACCGCCCCCGACGCGACCGTCCCGGCCCCGCCCCGCGACCCGGCCCTCCCCCCGCCCGCCGAGACCGTCGCCCGTGACCCGTCCGGCCCCCGGCCGGTCGCCGCCCCCGTCCCGGCGGTCCCGACCACCGCCGGGTTCGAGGAAGACACCCGCCGGCTCCTCCGCCGCCGGCTGCTGGTCACCCACGCGGCCATCGGCGTCGTCACGGCCGTCGCCACCACCCTGGCGGCGGCCGGGGCGGCCATCCTCCCGGCCGAGGCCGGCCTCGGCCGGTGGGGGCTCGGGCTGCCGCTGTTGGCCCTCGGCCAGAGCGTCGCCGGGCTGGCGTTCCTGCTCCGCCGGCCCGCCGCCCGGCTGGCCGACCTCCGGTTCGTCGAGCTGACCCAGGTGGGGATGCTGGCCGCCCTCGGCGGGGCGGCCCGGTTCCTGGTCCTTTCCAACCCGCCGCCGGCCTCGCCCGAGCCCCGTTACCCGGTCGTCCTGTACCGGCTCGACGCCGTCATCACGAACCTGCCGATCGTGTTCGGGGTCGTCCTGTACGGGGTGCTGATCCCGAACACCCGGCGGCGGAGCCTGTGGGTGGCCGGCGGGCTGTGCCTGGTGCCGGTCCTCGCCACCGCCGCCGCGGCCGCCGCCAACCCGGCGGTCCGCCCGACCCTGCCGCAGGTCGTCCCGGTCACCGCCCTGCCGCTGTTCCTGGCCGGGGTGGTGGCGGTGGTCAGCGCGTCGCGGACGACGGCCCTGCGGCGGGAGGCGTTCGAGGCCCGGCGGGAGGCCGGGCAGGTCGGCCCGTACACCCTCGGCCGGCGGCTCGGCCGGGGCGGGATGGGGGACGTGTTCCTGGCCGAACACCGGCTGCTCAAGCGGCCGTGCGCGGTCAAGTTCATCCGCCCCGAGCTGGCCGCCGACGCCTCGGCCGCGGCCCGGTTCGAGCACGAGGTCCGGGCGGTAACAACGTTGACCCACCCGAACACGGTCCGGGTGTACGACTACGGCCGGGCCGACGACGGCGGCTTCTACGCGGTCATGGAGTACCTCCCCGGGCCGACCCTCGACCGGCTCGTCCGGGCGGCCGGGCCGCTCCCGCCCGGGCGGGCCGTGTACCTCGTGCGGCAACTGTGCGGGGCCCTGGCCGAGGCCCACGCGGCGGGGCTGGTCCACCGCGACCTGAAGCCGAGCAACGTCATCGTCACCACCCTCGGCGGGCAGCACGACGTGGCCAAGCTGCTCGACTTCGGGCTGGTCTGCGACACCCGGTCGGGCGCCGGGCTGACGGCGGCCGGGGCCGTCCTCGGGACCCCGGCGTACATGGCCCCGGAGCAGGCCGGGGGCGACCGGGTGGACGCCCGGGGCGACCTGTACAGCCTCGGGGCGGTGCTGTTCTTCGCCCTGGCCGGCCGGCCGCCGTTCGAGGGCACGGCCGTCGGCCGGATCATCGCCGCCCACCTGACCGAACCCGCCCCGCACCTGACCGAGGTGCGGAAGGACGCCCCCCAGGACCTCGCGGCGGTCGTCGCCAAGTGCCTGGCCAAGAGCCCGGCCGACCGCTACCAATCCGCGCTGGGGTTGGACGCCGCGTTGGCCGGTTGCCAGTGCGCCGCGGATTGGTCCGGATGCCGGGCCGCGGAGTGGTGGGCGGCGGCCGGCGACCTGTCTGACCCGGGATGAGCTTGGTGGCACAGGCC
>JAIEQN010000993.1 GCA_019747685.1 Gemmataceae bacterium | reverse complement strand
TCGGCGAACGCCCGCAGTCCGGCCACGAGGGCTTCCGCCGGGGCGGTCGGCTTGAGCCGGTCCCAGGCCCGGAAGAAGCGTTCCAGGAACGGCCGGCATCGGCCGGCCAGCCGCTGCGTCCGCCGCCGCCGGGATTCTTCCGCCTGCTCGTCCTCGAGGGCCTCCGGGGGCGTGTGTTCCCACGCCCGGACGGTCCCCAGGTAGGCGTCCTTCCCGCGGGTCTCGCCGACCAGCCGCAACAGCGCCTCGGCCTTCGCCGCGACCTCCGGGTCGGCCTTCCCCTCCGACCAGTCGGGGCGGAAGTAGCCGCTCCGCAGGACCGACGCGACCCGCGGGAACGGCCAGTCGTCGGCGGCCAGCCGCCACGCCTTGAGCAGGAACGCGACGGCCGGCACCCGGGCCAGCGGGTCGGCCCCCTCCGCCTCGTGCGGGACGGCGTACTCGTCGAACACCTCGCGGAACAGCTCGACCGTCGGCGGGTCGAGCTGCCGGGCGACGACGAGGATTCGGTCGGGCGGGGTGCCGCCGGCGAGCAGCCGGCGGACGTGGCGGGCGACCAGCCGGGCTTCGCCGAGTTCGCCGGGGGCCTCGATCGCGCGGAGGCCGTGGGAGGAATAACCCCTCCCCCCGGCCCCCTCCCCCACAGGGAGAGGGGGAGTTGGACAGAAACCCGACCCCTCCCCCCGGCCCCCTCCCCCACAGGGAGAGGGGGAGGAAGCAGGCGGGCCGGTGGTTCGGTCCCCCCTCCCTTCGTAGGGGGGGGGGTGAGGGGGAGGGGTCTCCTCGGTTCGGCTCGGGGCTTCGGCGAACAGCCCGGCCGGCCAACCCGGCTCGCCTTCGACCCGCTCCGTCACCACCTCCGGGGCCGGGTTGAACAGGCTCGGCTCGCCGACCGGCTGCGTCGCCCACTCCCGCACCGTCCGCGGCCCCGCGAACGCCTCGCCGTCGCCGTCCGGTAGCCCGACCCACACGTCATCCGCCGTCTCCCGCAGGGCGTCGAGCAGCTTCTGGGTGTACGGGCCGGGTGACGTGAAGCCGTCGAAGACGACGGCCCGGACGGCGGCGAAGGTACACCGCCGGCCGGCCGCCCAGTGGTCGGCGGCCCGGCCGAGCCGGTCGGCCGGGTCGAGCCGGTGGAGCCGGGCCAGCCGCCGCTGGTACCGGTCGAACACCTTCACCGCCTGGGCGTGGCGGTCGGTCTCCGGGGTCTTGCGGCTCCCGCTCGCCTTCATCAGCGCGCGGACATCGGCCCCGGCGTCCTTCAGCTCGGCGACGTACCCGGCGGCCGCGTCGGCGAACCCCCGCGTTTCCACGACCCCGGCGAAGTACGGCAGCTCGCCGGCCTCGACCAACTCGGTGAGGACGGCGCCCACCAAGAGCCGGCGGTCGATGTCCGACAGCGGCCGGACGGCCGGGTCGTTCTGCCGGACGAGTTCGTCGGCGAACGCCTGGAGGTCGTAGACGTGCGGGGCGAGGGCGGCCGGCGCCTCGGCCGCCAGCCGGTCGCGGACCTGCGACGCTTGCCGGCGGGTCGGGACGAGGTAGAGGGCGGCCCCGAGGCCGGGGGCGGCCCGGTACGCGGCCAGCAGCCGGGCGGTGCGGTCGGCCCCCGGCGGGCCGAGGACGAGGTGAATCGTGGAGGACATGCGGAGGTAGAACCCCGGGCGTTGGTCCCCAGGCCGTTGGCCTGGGCGATGCTGACGCG
>JAIEQN010000984.1 GCA_019747685.1 Gemmataceae bacterium | reverse complement strand
GTCGGCACCGGGGCGGTTCGTAGACGCCGCCCACGAGGTCCAGAAGAAGAAGGCCGCCAACTGGCGGAGTTTTTCGGAGTCGCCCTGTGCCCCCCTGGGAATGGCGTAATCGGCGTTGCCGTTCCCGAACACCTCGGCGTAGTGCTTGAGGTTGGCCTCGAACGCCCTCGCCCGCACCGGGTTCACGGTGATCGTCTGCGTGGCGGGATCGAACGTGTTCGTCCGCATCACGAGTTCGAGGCGCTTCTGGAGCCGGGCCTGCTGTTCCGGCTCGATCCGGTCGAAGTCTTCTTGGAAGCTCGCGTTCGCCCACTCGTTGAGGATGAAGACGCACTCCCGGTGCAGCCAGTCCGCCGACCAGTCCGGGGCAACGTAACTGCCGTGGCCCCAGACCGACCCGACCTCCATGCCGCCCATCGCCTGCCAGACGTTCTGGCCCCGGCCGATGTCGCCGCCCGGGACGACCACCGTGCCGTCCGTCGTGACGACGTGATGGGGGAGGGGCGGTGCCTCCTGGTAGATGCGGGTGCCGACCCATCCGAGGACCGTGAACGAAAAGAGCAAGACACCCGCGAAGGCCAGCCAGAGTTTTTTCATCTTCCGTCTCCACGTTCCCGGCGGCCGTTAGTCGGCCGCGCCTCTGCGTTGTCCCGCGCAGGCGGCCGGCCTACGCCTCCACCGCCACGTCGCCCGTGGCCTTGGCCTGACAGGCGAGGACGATGTTCTTCTCCTTGTCGCCGGGTTCGAGCCCGTCCTCGACGGCCATCGTCACCGCCCCGGAGAGGAGCTTGACCCGGCAGACCCCGCAGGTGCCCACCCGGCAGGAGTTGTCGATCGGGACGCCGACGTGGTCCGCGACGTCCAGCACCGTCAGGTCGGGCGGGAGCGGGGCCGACTTGTCCGACTTGGCGAAGGTCACGGTGGGGAGGGCGACCCCGGTGGCCGGGGGCGAGGCCGGCGGCCGGGACGGCTCGGGCTTCCCCAGGGCCGGGCCGAACGCCTCGGTCTTGATGCGCTCCGTCGGGACGCCGAGCGCGGCGAGTTCCGTCTTGACCGCCTCCATGAACGGGACCGGCCCGCAGATGTGGACGTACCGGGTGGCCAGGTCGGGCACGGACCGGGTGATCAGCTCCTTCGTGAGCCGCCCGGTCTGGCCCGCCCAGTCCGTCCCCTCGGGGTGCGAGACGGTCACCACCGCCCGGAAGTTCGGGTGGCGGCGCCGGAGGTACTCGATCTCCTCCCGGAAGATGATGTCCTGCGGGCTGTGGGCGCTGTACAGGAGGTAGATGTCGCCCGCCCACGCCCGGTCGGTGAGATACCGGAGGACGCTCATCATCGGGGTGATGCCGACCCCGCCGCCGATGAGGAGGATGCACTTGCACTCCCGGCCGGTGAAGCCGAACGACCCGGACGGGCCGGAACAGTCGAGTAGGTCCCCCTCCTTGACCCGGTCGTGGAGGTAGCCCGAGACCACCCCGCCCGGGGCGTGCTTGACGGTGATCTCCGCGTAGTCGTGCTGGGTCGGGGAGGAGGCGATGGTGTAGCCACGTTTGACCGGCTTGCCATCGGTCGGGGCGGCGACGGTGAGGAACTGGCCGGGGAGGTAGGTGAACGGCAGGACCCCGCCGAGCGGGTTCATCAGCCGGAACGTCTTCACGTCCGGCGTCTCCTGGAAGACGCGGGCGACCCGCAGCCGCCCCGAC
>JAIEQN010000336.1 GCA_019747685.1 Gemmataceae bacterium | reverse complement strand
ACCGGCCGGCGTCGGCGGCCAACCGCGGGGCCGGCCCCCGCCGGCCGCCCTTGGGGGCGAGGGTGCCGGCCTCCCGGTGCCGCTGCATCAGGCGGCGGACGAACGCCGAGCTGACGGCGAACCGCTCGGCGACCTCGGCGGTCGTCTCCCCCGCCTCGCGGGCCTCGAACACGCGGACCCGCAGGTCCATCGAAATGGCGGACATGGCAACTCCCGAGCGCGCGATGCCGCGACCCGGGATACCGAAGCCTTCCGCTACCGAAACGTGAAGTCCGCTCTAGCGCCCGAGGTAGCGGCCGAACACATCCCGTTCCGCCCGTCGTTCCGCTAACGGCTCCCCAATTCCCCGCGCCGTACCTTTCCTGATCCTTGGGCGGGTGCGACGCGGAGGGAGCTTGGCCGTCCGACACTTCGGTATCGACGAAGCCTGCCATGACCTGCTCCCCGAGAACCGCGGCGTCTTCTACAGCTATGAGGGGTCGCTCACCACGAAGGCGGACGAGGACAACGACGAGACGGTCAGTTGGGTGATATTCCGGGAACCGATGTGGGTGGATCGGGATACCTTGGGGGAATTCGTTGGGTTGGGCCACCAGGCCAAGAAGTCACAAGAACTGAACCGCTGGTTTGTGTTCACGAGTTTCGTCCCGCCGGGCTAACAGGCTGTGACACAACCTCCGGGAGCCCCTGAAAAGCCAGGCTCAGTCGAGGTTGTGTCACAGCCTGTAAGAGCTACCGGACAAAACCGTTCGCCTTGTGACGGATGAAGATGATTGCCGAGCCCATCTGCACCCACCCGAGGTATCGCTTCGAGCAGCGGTCGAACCGGCGGGCTATCCGTCCGAACTGGCCCAGCCACGCATGGCACGCTCGACCGCACACCGGACCCGACCGAACCCGGGCCGCTTGGCCCGGCCCCGCCCCGGGGCCACGATCCGGTGCCCTGCGTCCTGGCCCCGCTGCCGGGTCGGCTCGTTCCCGTAACCGCCGTCCGCCCGCACCCGGGGCAGGTCCCGGCGGTCCGGGGCCGGGTTCGGGTGGTCCGGCGGGGGAGGGGTGACGACCAGCGACCCCAGCACGTCCGGGACCTGTTTCCCCTCGTTGGCATTCGCCCCGCTAACCGCCACCCCGAGGGGAAGCCCCCGCTCGTCGGTCGCCAACTGGATGGCCGTCCAGCACTTGGCCCGATCGACCGGGCTGGGGCCGGTGGCGGTCCCCCTTTTTTCTCCGGCTTCTTGGCCCCGTCGAGCAGCACCTTGTCCCAGTTGATCCCGTTCAACTCCGCGTACCGCTCGGCCACCCGCCGCCATGCCGTGCGGAACGCATCGGCGGCCAGCCAGGCCGTGAGCCGCCGCCGGTTGGTCTTGCCGGACGGGAAGCACGGGGGGACGTACTCCCACCCGATGCCGGTGATCAGGACGTAGACCAGCCCGTGCAGGCAGGCGTGGTTACTGGCCGGGGGGGCGGCCCTCGCCGCACCACACCACCGGCGGGAGGACCGGCTCGAACGCCACCCACACCTCGTCCGGGAGCCGCCGGGCCAGTTGGTGGAGCCGCATCGCAACGCCTCCTGCCGCCTACGAACCCACCGCCTACCCTACGAGTTTTGTTCTGTAGCTCTAGGGTCTGTCTCGTAAATCGGGTCCGGGTACAACGGGCGGTGAGGACGCCCGCCTCGCCGGAGGACCCGGACCG
>JAIEQN010001014.1 GCA_019747685.1 Gemmataceae bacterium | reverse complement strand
GCGGCCCCGGAGCCGCCGGCGCCCGCCCCGGCCGCCGAAGTCGCACCCTACGAGGAGATCGCCCCGGCCGGCCAGCCCCGCCGGCCGTGGTTCATCGCCGCGGCCGTCTTGGCCGTCGTCCTGTTCTTCACCGCGGCCCTGGTCGGGGCGTTCCACCTCGGGAAGGACTCCCGGGCCGATTCGGGATCGGGCGTCGGGTCGGCCCGGTAGCCCGACCCCGGCCGGTGCCGCCCACCTCCGGCGCACAACTTGCAGGACCGGACGAGACCCGTCAGCGTAGCGAGGCCGGGCCGGGCGGAGGTCCGGCCCGGTCGTCCCGCCCCCGTCTGACGGACGGCCGGGCGGCCCCGACCCTCGTGAGGTTCGACCCATGCCACCGCCGGCCACAGTCCCCCAATTCCTGGACTTGGTCCGGCGGAGCGGGGTGGCCGACGGCGGGCGGCTGACCGCGTATCTCGACCGGCTGGGGCCCGAGGGGCTGCCGCCCAGCCCGGCCCGGACGGCCGAACTCCTGGTCCGGGACGGGTTTCTGACCCACTTCCAGGCCGAGCAGCTCCTCCTGGGGAAGTACAAGCGGTTCACCCTGGGCAAGTACAAGGTGCTGGAGCGGCTCGGGTCGGGGGGGATGGCCCACGTCTTCCTGTGCGAGCACACCCTGATGCGGCGGCGGGTGGCGGTCAAGGTGCTGCCGGTCGCCAAGGCCGCCGACAAGGCCAACCTGGAGCGGTTCTACCGGGAGGCCCGGGCGGTAGCGGCCGTCGACCACCCGAACATCGTCCGGGCCTACGACATCGACCAGGACGACCACCTGCACTTCCTGGTGATGGAGTACGTCGACGGCACGAACCTCCAGGAGCTGGTCAAGCGGTTCGGCCCGCTCGATGTTACCCGGGCCTGCCATTACGTCGCCCAGTCGGCCGTCGGCCTCCAGCACGCCCACGACAACGGGCTGATCCACCGGGACGTGAAGCCCGGCAACCTCCTGCTCGACCGGGCCGGGGCGGTCAAGGTCCTCGACCTCGGGCTGGCCCGGTTCTTCCACGACACGGAAGACCACCTGACCCGGCAGTACGACGACGCCATCCTCGGGACGGCCGACTACCTGTCCCCGGAGCAGGCCGAGGACAGCCACGCGGTCGACATCCGGACCGACGTCTACTCCCTCGGGGCGACCCTGTACTACCTGCTCGCCGGCAAGCCGCCGTTCCCGGACGGGACGATCCCGCAGAAGCTGATCTGGCTCCGCAGCCGGGAGCCGGCCCCGGTCCGGGAGCTGCGGCCGGAGGTGCCGGACGGGCTGGCCGCGGTGGTGGCCCGGATGATGGCCAAGAACCCGGCCGACCGGTACGCCACCCCGGCCGAGGTGGCCCAGGCCCTGGCCCCGTGGACGGACACCCCGATCGGGCCGCCGTCGGACCGGGAGATGCCCAAGCTGTCCCCGGCGGCGGCCGGGGTCGGCGGGTCGGGCGTCACCGGCCGGCCCGGGGTCGGCACCCTGACCGGGGTGCGGCCGGTCCTCCCGGCGACGCCCGGGGGCGCCCCGGGCGGGTCCGACGCCGCGGTGTGGGAGGCCCTGGACCTGACCGAGGCCCCGACCACCGTGGCCGGGCGGACCTCGGTGGCGCTCGGGTTGGCCGACCCGGCCGGCCCGACGACCGCGGCCCCGGCCGCCCCGTCCCGGCGGCGGGCGGTCC
>JAIEQN010000562.1 GCA_019747685.1 Gemmataceae bacterium | reverse complement strand
CAGCGGTCGCCCGGACGGCCTGCCAGGTCGCCGCCGCGGGTCCGCCGACCAGCCCGACTGCGGCCAGCAGCAGCGACGCCGCCACCGCCCGGTTCCGCTTGGCCCACTTCCACGCCGCCCCCGGGGCCGGCACCGGCCGGGCGGCCACCGGCCGGCCGTCGAGGAAGCGGCGGAGGTCGGCCGCCAGCTCGGCGGCGGTGGCGTACCGCTCGTGCGGTTCCTTCCGCAGGCACTTGAGCACAACTAGTTCCAGGTCCCTCGGCACGCCCGGGGCCGCCGCCCGCAGCCGCGGCGGGTCGGCCTCGATCACCTGCTTGAGGACGGTGAAGGTGTCGGTCGCGTCGAACGGCCGGCGGCCGGCCAGGCACTCGTACAAGATCGCCCCGAGGGCCCACACGTCGGCCGCCGGGCCGACGAACTTGGCGTCCCCGCGGGCCTGCTCCGGGGCCATGTACGCCGGGGTGCCGAACACCGCCCGGGTGGCCGTCAGGTCGCCCCCGGCCGCCCGCTTGGCCAGCCCGAAGTCGGCCACCTTCGGCTCGCCGGCGGCGTCGAACAGCACGCTGGCCGGCTTCAGGTCGCGGTGGACGATCCCCTCGGCGTGGGCGGCGGCGACCCCGGCGGCCACCTTGGCCAGCAGCCCGGCCGCCTCGGGCGGGGCGAGCCGCCCGGCCGCCAGCCGGTCGCCCAGCCGCCCGCCCGGGCACAGCTCCATCACCAGGAACGGCTGCCCGCCGGCCTCCCCGCACTCGTGGACCTGGACCACGTGCGGGTGCCGGACGGCGGCGACGGCCTCGGCCTCGGCCCGGAACCGGACGAGCTGCCTGGGGTCGGCGGCCGCCCCGCCGAGGACCAGCTTGACCGCCACCGTCCGGTTCAGACCCCGCTGGATGGCCCGGTACACCGCCCCCATCCCGCCCGCCCCGACCCGCTCCAGCAGGTCGTACCCGGGTAGGGTCGGCGGCGGGGCGGGCGGGGCGTCGCCGGTCGGGTCGGCGTCCCAGTCGTGGGTGGCCCGTTCGGGGGCGGTCGTGTCGCCGGACCGGCCGCCGGCCAGCCACCCGCCGGCCCGGGCGTGGGCGGCCAGCAGCACCTCGACCTCGGCCCGGACGGCGGCGTCACCCCCGCAGGCGGAGTCGAGGAACGCGGCCCGCTCGTCGGCCGGCAGGTCGATCACGTCGGCGAACACCGACGCCGGGTCGCGTGCGGCGGTCATGGGCGCTCCGGGGGCGGGCCATCACCTGTAGTGCGACGGCCGGGGCCGGGAACTGCCACGATTCCTGGTGGCGTCGTTTGGCTCCGGGTGGCACGGGCCTCCCGGCCGGTGCGCACCGGCCGGGAGGCCCGTGCCACCCAGGCCAGCGGGATGTCATTCCGGGTGGCGTTGATTCCTTGCGACCGGCTTTGGTAGGGCACGCACCGCGTGCCTCTTCCGCCGCGAGAAGAGGCACGCGGTGCATGCCCTACGAAGGGAATCAACGCCACCCGGTATCACTCCCCGCCCAGCCGGGCGTACATCCAGGCCCGGGCGTGCGCCCACATCCGGTAGCCGGTGCGGGGGGAGATGCCGAGCACCTCGGCCGCCCGCTCCAGCGGCAGCCCGGCGAACACGTGCAGCTTGACCAGCTCGGCCGCCTGCGGTCGCTCGGCGGCGAGCCGGTCGATCACCTCGTCCACGTCCAGCAGCTCGGC
>JAIEQN010000824.1 GCA_019747685.1 Gemmataceae bacterium | reverse complement strand
GCCCGGGGCGGCCGCGGCCGCCCCGGGCCACAAGTCGGCCGGGCTGACGCCGAGGATGTGGGCGGCCCGCTCGACCGTCCGCCGCTGCGGCCGGCACTTCCGGCCGAGCATCATCGACACCGCGGACGGCCGGACGCCCAGCCGGTCGGCGAACTCCTGCTGGCTCATCCCGCGGGCGGTTAGCCACCCGCGGAGGCGGTCGGCGAACGCGGCCTCCTCGCGGTCCAGCCGGTCGAGGATCGGCCGCCCGCCGAACGCCGCCGTCTCGACGTGCGGCTGCTCCGACTCGGCGAGGTCGACGCCGAGGGTTTGGCCGTGCTGCTGGGGGGTGCGGAGCTCGAGGACGGTGGCGGCGACCGCCTGGACCTCGTCCGGGGCCGCCGCCCGGCCGCCGAGCGCCTGCTCGAACAGCAGCCCCAGGGCCCGGGTGATGCCCGCCTGGAGCGCGTCCGAGCACTCGTCGTAGTCGCGGAAGAAGCGGCCGACGACCTGCCGGACTTGGTCCGCGTCGGCCCCCGGGAGGCGGGCCACCAGGACGCCGGACAGTTGGGCCAGGGACTGCGAAACCAGCCCCACGGCCTCCGCCCCGGGCGCCACCCGGACCACCCGACCCAGTTGTTCGCCGAACGAGGCCGGCAGCCGGGCGGCGAGTTCCTGAATCGTGGCCATCGGAACACCAATCCGTGACGACCCGCGAACGGGTCAGGAGAAAAACCGCTCGGCCACCACCGCCCGCCGGAGCCGGGCGATCTCAACCGCCGTCCGCGACAGCGGCAGTGGCGAGAGGGGGAGGGCGTACAGCCCCCAGACGGTCCGCCGGGCCGCGGCCCGGTCCGGGGCGAAGAAGACCAGTCGTAAACCGCCCGCGTAAGGCCCCAGCGGCTCGGGGACGAGCAACTCGGCCAGACGCTCGGCCTCCAACCCGGGGCTCCACCGCCAGTCGAGGTCACCGACCAGCGGCGAGCCGTCCGACCAAGCCGACAGCTTCAACGAGTGCCGGCGGAAGACGAATCTCGGGTGCCGGTCCTGGGGGAAGAGGGCCCGCAAGTCTAAAACCACCGCGTACAGCCACCGGACGGTACATAAAATACCCTCTTCGGAGTCGGCGTGTGAATCGACTCGGGCCGACTCTGTGAACATGATACGGCGTGGTTCGGCGAAATCAAGGGGGAAAGTTCACAAAACCCGATTGCGACCGGCAGGAGGTTGGGGAAAGTGAACTCGGCCCCTGTCGCGGCCGAAGCCGAACAGGGGCCGAGCACCTCCCACCGACTAATGAGGCCGGCGGAAGCAGACCTCGGCGACCACCTCGCTTAAAGCCAACACCGCACCGGAACACAGCACGATGTACCCTAGACAGTGTTGGCCGGGCTGCTGCCACTCACGGAGCAGCAAACAACCGTAGCCGGACACGTGAGCCAGGGCGGCCGTAACCCGAAGCACGGTCAACATCACGGGACGTCTCCTTGGGTCGCCCTTTCGGCCTGCGGGTGGAAAGTCCACCCACCTGCCTTCGGGGATAGACCGCCGGGGGCGGGGTCGTGATGTCGCCGAGGGTGTTCGTGCGGGAACACGAACGCGGTCGAATGTAATCGGGCGGGGGATCGCGTGCAAGAAAAAAACTACGGCAGCAGGCCTGACTGGAACCCGACCCGGCTGACCTGGTAGCCTTCCCCTCCCACGGAGGGCGGC
>JAIEQN010001086.1 GCA_019747685.1 Gemmataceae bacterium | reverse complement strand
TGGTGGTGGCGGGGGTCGGGGCGGCGGCCGCCCTGGTCGCGGCCGACGCCGCGTTCGGGCTGTCGGTCCCGGCCCGGATCGCCCTGTGGGTCGGGTGGATCGGTCTCGTCTTGGCCCTGGCCCGGCGGCCGCGGGCGGTCCCGTGGCCGGCCGGGCTGGTCGTGGTCCTGGCGACGGCGGCCGCGGCCGCCGTCGTCCCGGGGGCGGCCACCCACCTCCGCCGGGTCGGGATGCCGTGGCACCGGCCCCACCCGGACCCCGGCTACCGGGTCGTCGTCATTTCCGGCGACCCGGTCGTCCGCCGGGACGGGCCGGTGACCCTGTCGGCCCTCGTCGAGCCGCTCGGCCCGGGCGCCACCTTACCCGAAACGGCCGCCCTCCTCCTGCGGCTGCCCAACGGCCGAACAGCCCGGGTGCCGATGACCGGGGACGGGGCCGGCGGGTTCCACTTCACCCGCCCGTCCGTCTCCGACGACTTCGACTACCGGGTCGAGGCCGGGGCGGCGGCCAGCCCGTGGCACGCCGTCCGGGTGGCCGACCCGGTCGAGCTGGCCGACGACGCGGCCGTCACCGTCACCCCGCCCGGCTACACCGGGGCGGCCCCCGTCACCCGCCGCGGGCTGGACGCCATCGAGGGCTGGCAGCACTCCGTCGCTTCGGTCCGGCTCTCCTTTACCCGCCCGGCCGCGACCGCCTTCCTCCACTGGCAGCCGGCCGCCGGCCCCGCCGCCGACCCGGTCCGGTCGGTCGTCCTGGCCCCGGACGGCCGGTCCGGCACCGCCACCCTCCGTCTGACCGGGGACGGCGTCTTGCGGGTGGTGGTAGTGAACGAGCCGCTTTCGCGGCGGTTCAAGTCCGAGTTCGTCGTCCCGGTGCGGGTCCGGCCCGATCGCCCGCCGAAGTTCGACTCGGTGTCCGGGGTGATCCCACGGCCGATCACCCGGCCGCCGGGCGGCCGGGTCGAAATCGCCTTCACCGCGGCCGACGACCTCGGGGTCGCCGGGGCCGAGGTGGAGTACGTCCGGGGCGACGGCGGCCCGCCGGTCCGGGAGCCGGTCCCGCTGACCGGGTCCGGGACGCCCCGGGCCGAAGGCCGGCTGGCCCTCGACCTGACCGGGAAGGGGGCGGCCGGGCAGACGGTCCGGTTCCGGCTGCGGGTGTCGGACGGCCGGCAGGTGCCGGACGCCGGCCTCGGCCCGCTGGAGGCCGTCTACCCGCCGTCCGGATGGGCCGAGGTGCGGTTGTCGGCCACCGCCTCGCCGGCCGACGCCCAGGAGGTGTTCGGCCTCCGGGATCATACCCGGGAGCGGATCGAGGCGGCCGCGAAGGAGGTCGAGGCGGCCCGGGCCGAGGTCGCGGCACTGGCCGGTTCGGACGAGGTGGCGGCCTGGCCGGTGGACCACGCCGTCCGGCTCGACGCCGCCCGGGCCGGGGTTCGCAACGCGGCCGCCGTCCTCCACGGTATTGCCGACGAGCTGGCCCTCCGCCCGGATTTGCGGACGTTCGCCGGCCACCTCCGAACCGAGGCCGACCGGCTGCTCGGGGTGGCCGCGGAGGCGCTGGCCGAGACGCCGCTCGACCGCCGGGCCGCCCTCGCCGCCGGCGTGAACGGCCTCGGTACGGCGGCCGAGCGGCTGAACGACTTCGTTACCCGCAACGACCGGCTCGCCCGGGGGTGGCTCGACCGCC
>JAIEQN010000844.1 GCA_019747685.1 Gemmataceae bacterium | reverse complement strand
GGCGGTGGTGGACGAGGCCCAGGCGGCGGCCGGGGACGGGGCCGACATCCGGCTGGCCCGGGCGATGCTGTACGCCCGCGAGCCGGGCCGGGTCCGGCCGGTCGGCCCGCTGGCCGAGCGGGTCGAGGGCTGGCCGGAGACGGACCAGCTCCGGCTGTTCTCCGGGCTGGTCGAGGTCTACGAGGAGGTCGGCGACAAGGCGAAGGTGGTGGCGATGCTCAAGGCGGTCGCGGCCCGGCGGCCGACCGACCCGGCCGTCTGGCTGCGGCTGCACGAGCGGGCGGTCGGGGCCGGGGACGCGGCGACGGCGGCCGAGGCCCGGGCGGTGGTGGCCCGGCTGGACGGCCCGTCGGCCCTCCTGTGTGACGCGGCGAAGGGGACGAATCCCGACCTGTACGCCCGGCTGATCGTCGCCTTCGGGCCGTCGCCGGACAAGTGGGAGGCGTGCCTCGCCCTGGCGAAGCTGACGCACGACCCCGCCGAGGCGGACAGGCTGACCGGGCGGGCATTCGTCCTCGAACCGACCCGGTACGAGACCGCCCAAGCCTACGTCGTCCGGCTGGCTGTGGCAGACTCCACCAAGTGCAAGGAGTTGGTGGCCCGGTTGCACACCGACCCCCGCTGGTCCGGCGGGCCGTTCCGCCGGCTGCTCACGGCGGTGATCGCGGCCGTTCCCCCGGATGCGGGCAGGACCCTGGCCATGCAATGCCGGGAGCTGGTCGGGAGGGAGCCCGGCGGGCCGGGTTGGGCCGCCGAGCGGCTGATGGCGGTCGACTCGCTGTACGGCGAACTGGATGTCAGTGGTGCGGCCAACACGCCCGGGGCGACCGCGGACGACATCCTGCGCGAGTTTTTGGTGCGGGAGGCGGACCACCCCCCGGCGGCCCGGCAGGGCTTCTGGCACGGGAAGAGCCGGGACCGGCTGCCCGCCCCGGCTTATTTCGCCGCCCTCGCCGTCGCCCTCGAAACCCCGGCCGGGAAGGACTTGAAGCCGCCGACCGATCAACCCGGCGACGGGCGGGCGTTGGCCCAGGCCCGGCTGGCGGTCAAGCTGTCGATGACCGACCCGGCCGGGGCGATGGCCGTCCTCGAACAGCTCTTGGCCCAGCCCGAGGTGATCGCCGCCGACGCCGGTTGGGCGCGGCGGAACCTGGCCATGCTCCACGCACTTCGCGGGTCAGCCGACGACCGGGCGAAGGCGATGGACCACCTCAAGGCGGCCGGCGGCCCCGGCTCGACGCCCGAGGAACTGCGGGCCACCGCCGGTGTGCTGTCCACCCTCGCCCGCTACCTCGACGGGGACGACCGCAAGGCGGTGCTGAAGGACGCGGCCGCGGCCCTGTCCGCCGCCCACGCCGAGACCAAGTCGCCGAAGGACCTGTACCACCTGTCGCAGCTCAACCGCGTCGCCGGGAACCGGGCCGAGAGCCGGCGGAACCTGAACCAGCTCCTCAAGGAAGACCCGAAGAACATCTACTACCTGACCGCCGCCCTGGAGGAGCTGACCGAGGAGCGGCAGTTCGCGGCCGGCGACACCTTCGCCAAGTGGCTCCGGAGCCTGTACCCCGGCGAGTTCCGGGCGGTGGCGGCGGTCGCCCGGTACGAGGCCCGGGCCGGCCGGCCGGAAGTGGCCGCCGCCCTGGCCGAGCAGTACGCCGGGGCGGCCGACGCCGGGGCCGGGGACTC
>JAIEQN010000766.1 GCA_019747685.1 Gemmataceae bacterium | reverse complement strand
CCCGCGGCCCGCGCGGCCGGGGTGGCCGCCGGCGACCTCGACGGCGACGGCGTCGAGGAGCTGTACGTCACCTCGGCCGACGGGCCCGACCGGCTGTTCAAGCGACACCCGGACGGCACCTGGGTGGACCTCCTGGCCCGGGCGGGGCGGTTCGCCGGCGGGCGGGCGGCGGCCGCCGTCGACCGCCGGGGCGGCGGCCGGTACGGGTTCGTGGTCTCCGGCCCCGGCCCGCTCCGGCTGGTCGAGCTGACCCCCGACGGCCGGCCACTCGATCTCGCCCCGGCGCTGGAACTCGATCGGGTCGTCGGGGGCTGGGGGCTGCTGGCGGCCCCGCTCCTCGGCGACCGGCCCGACCTGTTGGTCGCCACCGACGAGGCCCCGGGCGTCTTCCTCCTCGGCCGGGAGGACGGGGCGTTCGAGGAGGTGGCCGGGGTGGCCGACTCGGACGAGGGTGGCCGGGCCGCGGCGGCGGTAGACGCGGGCGGGGCGTTCGGGTTGTGCCTGGCCGGCGGGGACGGCCCGCACCGGCTGCTGGTCCCGGGCCCGGGCGGGTGGCGGGACAGGGCCAGCCCGGCGCTGGCCCTGGCGTCGGCGGCCCGAACGGTGGCGGCCGCCGACTTCGACAACGACGGCCACGACGAGCTGGTCTTCGTCAACCACGGCGAGCCGAACCGGCTCTTCCGCGTCTCGGCGAGCGGGGAGCGGACACAGGCCGGGAGGCCTGTGCCACCGAAGCATGACTCTGGTGGCATAGGCCTCCCGGCCTGTGTGCCGGAAGTCACCATGCTCGACCCCGGGGCGGGGGCCGAGCCGGACGGCCCGGGGGTCGGGGCGGCGGTCTGCGACATCGACGGCGACGGGGTATTGGAGCTGCTGGTAGCGCACGCCGGCCGGCCACTCGCCCTGTACAAGGCGGCGACGGCGGCCGGGAATGGCTGGCTGCGGGTGGTGCCGCTGACCCGGTTCGGGGCCCCGGCCCGGGGGGCGGTGGTGCGGCTGGCGGCCGGCGGCCGGGACCGGGTGAAGGTGATCGACGGCGGTAGCGGGTGCGGCTGCCAGATGGAGCCGGCGGCCCACTTCGGGCTGGGGGCGGGGTGCGACGCCGGGCGGGTGACGGTGACGTGGCCGGACGGGGTCGAGGCGGAGTTCGCCGCCCCCGGCGTCAACCAAACCCTTACCGTGCCGTACCCGGGCGGGTGAGGCTCACGCCGCGGCCGGTCGGGGCGGCGCCACCCGGCCCGGTTTGACCCGGGCGGAACGGTCTTCTACCCTTCGGCACGCCCCGCCGCCGGGTGAGGGAGCCATGCGCCTGTCCGACCGCCGGTCCCGCGACGGCCTCGGGGTCGTCCCGTGGGCCGTCAGTGTATCGCTGCTCGTGCTGCCGACGGCCGTCCTCGCCGGCGTGGCCGCCCGGCTCGGGTCCGGGCCGGTGTGGGCGGGGACCGGGGTGCAAGGGCTGTTCGCCCTGGTCCTCTTCCGCAACCACCCGGTCTGGCGGCCGCCGGCCGGTGGGACGGTGCTGGCAACCTACCTCATCGCCCTCGTCTGGCTGTGGGTGCCGACCCGCGGCCTCGACGACCCGGCGGTCCATCTCGGGCGGGGCGTCCTGCTCCTGGCCGGGGTCGGGCTGGCCGCCCGGTACGACCTCGACCGGACCGGGGCCGAGGCCCGCCGGCGGGCCGCCC
>JAIEQN010000091.1 GCA_019747685.1 Gemmataceae bacterium | reverse complement strand
GGGCACCAGGACCACACCCCGGGCTGTCGCGCCGTCACCCGCGCCCCGACGGGCGTGCGGGTCGTTCCGGTCACACCCGAGTGGCCGACGGACGCGGCCGGTCCGGACGCCCTTGCGGAACCGGCCGGGGCCGGTCCGGCCGTGTCGATTGCCCGCCCCCACCTCAATCCGCCTCCGCCCAAGCTCCCCCTCTTCCTCGCGCTCCACGTGCTGCGCATCTAGCCTGTCTGGCACCTCCCCGGGACGGGCCGCTGGTCCCGACCCCTCGCGTACTCGGTCCCCGCACCATTCAAACCGTCCCGGCTCGGCGCGCGACCCGTCCGGACACCCTTACTCGTCGGCGGACTTTCCCATGCGGCTCCAAAGCGTGATCACGCCGGTCGTCACCATCGCCGTGCTCGGCGGACTGGCGTTCGCGGGTTACAAGACCCAGGACCGGTGGGTGCCCCACGTGTTCCCCTCGAAGCCGGCCGGGAAGTCCGGCGACTCGCACGGGGCGGGCGGGGAGAAGGCCGACGAGCACGCCGGGCACAGCCACGAGCACAAGGACCAGGTCAAGCTCTCGCCCCAGGCCCGGTCCAACCTCGGGCTGGACAAGGACGGGGCGGTGGACGTCCTGATCCCGGAGGAGTACTGGCGGAAGGTGCTCATCCCCGGCGTGGTCGTGGACCGCCCGGGCGTGAGTGACCGCGGCGTGACCTCGCGGGTGGCCGGCATCGTGACCGACATCAAGGCCCGGCCGGGGGACACGGTCAAGGCCGGCGAGCCGCTGTTCACCATCCAGCTCGCCAGCGAGTTCATCCAGAGCGGGCAGACCGACCTCGCCAAGACGTCGAAGGACCTGGAAGCCGCGAAGATCAAGCGGGACCAGACGAAGATGCTGGTCGAGAAGGGGAGCCGGCCGGGGATCGATCTGGTGGAAGAGGAGAACAACGTCCGCCGGCTGACCACCCTGGTCAACGGCTACCGCCGCCAGCTCCTGACGTTCGGGCTGACCCCCGACCAGGTGGAGCGGGCGGAGAACGGCGCGGCGATCACCGAGGTAGCCGTCAACGCCCCGGTCCGGGTAGCCCTGCGGCCGTCGGACGCGCCGAAGGGGTCGGAGGAGAAGGGGCCGGCCGACCTCCTCTACGAGGTCCAGGAGCTGCGGGTCAACATCGGCGACCAGGTGCAGGCCGGGCAGACCCTGTGCCTTCTCGCCAACCACCAGCAGCTGTTCGTCGAGGGGCGGGCGTTCAAGTCCGAGGCCAAGGCCCTGGCGGTCGCGGCCGAGCAGGGCGTCCCGATCCAGGCCGAGTTCGCCGACGAGTCGCCGGGGGACTGGCCGCCGCAGGCCCCGCTGACGATCCGCCACCTGTCCAACCAGGTCGACCCGGCGACCCGGACGTTCGCCTTCTACCTGGCCCTGGAGAACCGGGCCGAGAAGTTCACCCGGCATGGGAAGACGCACTACGTCTGGCGGTTCCGGCCGGGCCAGCGGGTCCGCCTGAAGGTGCCCGTCGAACGGCTCGGGGACGAGGCGACCGGGTTTCAGGTGTACGTCCTGCCGGCCGGGGCCGTCGTCCGCGAGGGGCCGGAGGCGTTCGTGTTCGTCCAGAACGGCGACCTGTTCGTCCGCAAGACGGTCCGGGTGCTGTACGAGGACCGGGTCGAGGCGGTGGTCGCCAACGACGGCGCCC
>JAIEQN010000556.1 GCA_019747685.1 Gemmataceae bacterium | reverse complement strand
CCCCGGGTGTAACTGTACGCCCGTACTATACACTCCCCCGGGCCGGTGTCAAATCCGAATCGGGGTGTGATGGCCCGACCCCAACCTCCCGGCCCCCACCGCACTCCTGCCTCCCCCTCGCGGGGAGGGCGCCGGGCGCGGCGGGGCGGGCGGGGTCACAGGCAGGAATGCCTGTGCCACCACACCACCCCACCCGCCCGGCCGCTGCGCGGCTGCGCGCCCTCCCCGCAAGGGGGGAGGTGAGAGATCCGGGCCGGCGCCGGGCCGCCCGTGGGGTCGAAGGCTCGGGGAGTGTCTCGGTTCGGCCTCGGTGGCACAGGGATTCCTGCCTGTGCCGCTGTAGCTCGCACGGGCCGGGAGGCCTGTGCCACCGAACTGAGGCATTCCTCATTCGGGCGATGTCTTGCGGCCCCCCGGGGGCGGTCGGTTATAATTCCCACTGCACCCAGGACGTACCCGCCGCGGAGGCCCCGTGGAGTCCCGCCCCCGCCTGCTCCTGATTGGCCCGCCCCCGGCCGGCCTGAACGGGGCCGTCGCCGGGGCCGAGGTCGAGCCGGCCCCGGCCGACCCGGGGGAGCTCGCCCGGCGGCTGCGGGACGGCCACTTCGCCGCCGTCCTGGCCACCCCGGAGGTGATGGCCGGGCTTCTCGACCGGTTCGGCCGGGACGAGCTGATCCTCGGCCACATCGACAAGGGCCTGGCCGTCCTCGACCCGGCCGGGACGGTCGGGTGGGCCAATGCCGCCTTCCGCGGGTGCGCCTGTTCCGATGTCGACCCGGTCGGCCGGCCGCTCCTGGAGGCCCTCGGCGGGGCCCGGGCCGTGGGGGCCGACGGCCCCGACCCGCTCGCCCCCGCCCGGGCCGGCCGCCCTACCTCCTTCCGCCTGCACTGCCCGCACAACCCCGACCGCCCGTACCTGGAGGCCGACGTCCGCCCGGTGGGCGGGCCGGACGGGGCCGTCGCCCGGCTGGTCGTGATGGTCCGCAACGTCACCCCGGAGGTGGTCCAGCAGCAGAAGCTGGACGCCCTGCACGCGGCCGGGCAGGAGCTGGCCGGGCTGGACGCCGACCAGTTGGTGGACATGAACGTCCCGTCCCGGGTCGAGTTGCTCAAGCAGAACCTCCGCCGGATCGTCCACGACCTGTTGCACTACGACACGATCGAGATCCGGGTGCTGGACCGGCGGACGGGCGAGCTGAAGCCGCTGTTGGCCGACGGGATGACCCCGGAGGCGGCCGGGCGGGTGCTGTACGCCGCCCCGGCCGGGAACGGGGTGACCGGGTACGTGGCCAGCACCGGCCGGAGCTACCTGTGCCCGGACGCGGCGGCCGACCCGCTGTACATCCCCGGGGCCCCGGGGGCCCGCAGCTCGATGACCGTCCCGCTGGTGTACCACGACGAGGTGATCGGGACGCTGAACGTGGAGAGCCCGCGGGCCAACGGGTTCGGCCCGGACGAGTTGCAGTTCACCGAGTTGTTCAGCAAGGAGGTGGCCGCCGCCCTGCACACCCTCGACCTGTTGATCGCCCAGCAGGGGTGTACCGCCAACCAGTCGATCGAGGCGGTGAACAAGGAGGTCGCCCTGCCCCTGGACGAGGTGCTGGCCAGCGCCAGCCTGCTCATCGGCAAGGCGTTCGCCGACCCGGAGACGACGGCCCACCTCCGCCGCATCCTGGACA
>JAIEQN010000186.1 GCA_019747685.1 Gemmataceae bacterium | reverse complement strand
CAGTTGAAGAAGGCCGGCGTCCCGGTCGTCGTCCACCCGACCATGCAGCGGGCGGCCGGGAGCATGGAGACGCTGCACGCCTTCACCGGCAACGCCGCGGCCCTGGCGGATAAAGGGATTCCGGTGACGATCGGGACGGCGTTCGAGGGGTACGTCCCGAAGAACCGGGTGCTCCGGCACGAGGCGGCGATGGCCGCCGCCAACGGCCTCGGCCCCGACCGGGCGCTGAAGGCGGTGACGATCGGCGCGGCCAAGCTGCTCGGCATCGCCGACAAGTACGGGTCGATCGAGAAGGGGAAGGTGGCCGACCTGGTCCTGTACGACGGCGACCCGTTCGAGCACGCCACCCACGTCACCCACACCGTCCTGGGCGGGCGGGTGGTGTACCGCCGGGCCGACTACCTGAAGCTGCCGCTCGACCGGCGGGTCCTGCCGCTGTTGGCCGGCGGGTCCGGGGCCGGGTGCTGCATGGGCCTGTGGTGAGGCAGAGGCCCCCTCCCCCGGGTCCCCCCCGCGGGGGAGGGGGCCTTCTTCCTACGGATTCGCCTTCAGGAACTCGTCCACCTCCCGCTCGACCTTCTCGACCTCGGCCCGGACGACCTTGGCGGCGTCGGCCGCGGCCCGGTCGGCGGCCGCGTCCGGCTCCTTGGTCAGCTCGTCCAGCTTGGCCGGGAACGCGGCCAGGATGTCCCGGACCTGGCGGAAGGCGTACTTGTCCCCGGCCTTCTTGAGGGCGTCGACCGCCTGCCGCAGTTGGGGCAGGCCGTCCCGCAGGTCCGCGACCGTGGCCAGCTTCGGCCAGGCGGCCAGCACGTACTCCCGGGCCTTCTTGTGCTCGTCCCCCTTCGGGGCCCACTCGGCCGCCAGCCGGTCCCGCCGGGCCTTCACCTCCGGGTCGTTCGGCACGAGGGTGACGAGCTGGGCGTACACCTCCAGGGCCTCGTCCACCCGCCCCTGGGACAGGTACAGGGCGATCAGCTTGTTCTTGTCCTCGGCCAGGGCCATCGCCCCGGCCCCGGCGTCGGCCTTCCCCTCCGCCCGCCGCAGCCCCTTGACGCCCTCCTCCAGGTCGGCGTTGGACTTCCGCAGGGCCGCGAGCTGCCGCTCGACCGACCCCAGCAGCTCGGCCACCCCGGCCGGCCCCTTGGCCGCCTGCCCCTTCAGCCCGGTCACCTCCTCCCCCAGCACCTCGGCCGCCGCCTTGGCCGCCTCCACCCCGGCCACCGCCCGGGCCAGGGCCGCCCGGTTGTTCCCCTTCTTGATCAGCTCGGCCACCTCGGTGAAGCAGTCGAACTGGGCCTTCCGGGCGTCCGCCGCCCGGGACGACACGGCCAGCACCGCCCGCTCCAGCACCGCCTGCTCCTCCTTGGCCGCGTCCACCTCGAACGGCAACGGGACCGCCTCCGGGCCGAGCACCGGGACCGGGAACCGGGCCGACCGGGTGGCCCCCAGGGCGACCGTCACGCACGCCACCCCGTTCAGCTCCCGGCCCGACCGGTAGACCCCGTCCTGCGGGTTCGGGTCGAGGAAGTCCCGGGGCTCGCCGTCCCCGCCGAACCCGGCGTCGCTCGCCCGGACCGTCACCCCGGCGGCCGCCGCCCGGGTGCCGTCGGCCGCCGCCAGCCGGACCGCCACCGGCCCCTTCACCGTCCCCAGCCGCATCGCCCGGAACCCGGCC
>JAIEQN010001008.1 GCA_019747685.1 Gemmataceae bacterium | reverse complement strand
GGAGCGGTGGCTGGCGGCCGGCCGGGCGGTGGGCGTGGCCGACCTACTAGCGGCGGCCGACCCGGACCCGTTCCGGCAGGCGGTGCGGGCGGCCGGCCGGGCGGGCGACGCCAAGCAACTCGCCGAGCTAGCCGGCCAGGACCCGGCCCGGGACCAGCCGGCCTGGTTCGCGGCCGTGCTGGGCGAGAACCCGGCCCTCCCCACCGACCGCCGCAAGGCCCTCCTGGAACGAGCGGTCGAGGCCCGGCCCAGCGACCTGCACCTGTTGATGGCCCTGGACAAACTCTACCCGACCGACCGCCGGGCCGGAGCCGACGAGCGGGACCGCTGGTGCCAGGCGGCCGCCGCCGCCCACCCGGCCAACCTGTCGGCCTGGTACCAGTTGGGGCTGGCCCTGCGCGACCGGGGCGACCCGGCCGGGGCCGTCCGGTGCTACCGCAAGGCCCTGGCCCTCGACCCGTCGCACTCGCTGTCGCACACCGGCCTGGGGCTGGCCCTCGAGGACCTGGACGACGTGCCCGGGGCGGTGGCCGAGGCCCGGGAGGCCGTCCGGCTCGACCCGGGCCGGGCGTGGGCCCACTACAACCTCGGGGCCGTCCTCCGGGACACCGGGGGGAAGATGGCCGACGCCGAAGCGGCGATCCGGGAGGCCGTCCGGCTCGACCCGAAGAACAGCAGCTTCCGGCTCGGGCTGGGGATGACCCGGTGGTTCCAGGACGACCCGGCCGGGGCGGCCGAGCAGTTCCGGGAGGCGGTCCGGCTGGCCCCGGCCGACCCCGGCCCGCGGGACAACCTGGGGGCGGCCCTGCAAGTCCTCGGGGACGCGGCCGGGGCGGCCGAGCAGTTCCGGGAGGGCATCCGGCTCGACCCGAAGGCCCCGGGCGGGCACAACAACCTGGCCTGGCTCTTGGCGACCGGGCCGGACGGCCACCGGGACGGGCGGGCGGCGGTCGAGGCGGCGACCAAGGCGTGCGACCTGAACGGGTGGAAGAACCCGTCGTTCGTGGCGACCCTGGCGGCCGCCCACGCCGAGGCCGGGGACTTCGGTAAGGCGGTCGAGTACCAGACGAGGGCCCTGGCCGACCCGAAGTACGACTCGCCCCGGGGCCGCGCCCGGCTGGGGCATTACCGGGCCGGGAAGCCGTACCGGGAGCCGGTGAAGGCGGTCGCCCCGCCGCCGCGGGAGGCCGGGCGGTAGCCGGCCGGCCGGGCCTCACCGGACGGAAACGGCCGCCCGCAGCCGGGCCGGGATCGTTTGCCAGGCGGCCGCGTAGGTCTCTTCGAGGGGCAGCGGGACGTGGGTACCGGGGGTCAGGAACAGGGCCACCGGCCGGAGGATGTCCCCCACCGCGGTCGGCTCGACGAACGCCGAGTAGGTGTCGTCGCCCCGGGCCGCGTACCCGGCCAGGGTGAGCGGCTTGTCCGGTGGGGGGGTGTACCGCTTTCCGGTCAGGTCCTTCCAGACGGCGGCGTGGAGGCCGTGCGGGTCCCGCCGGGTCGGCGGGAACGGGTCGATCAGGACGACGTGGACGCCCTGCCGAAGGAACTCGACGGACTTCCCGACCAGGTCGGCGAACTCGGACTTCTCGGCCTTATTGCTCGGCGACACGACCTCGACCACGGCCACGATCCGGCGATCCCCGCGGGCCGCTCGGACGGCCACCCGCCGGCGGCCG
>JAIEQN010000278.1 GCA_019747685.1 Gemmataceae bacterium | reverse complement strand
GACCAGCCGGGTGCCGTAGGACGCGGCCGTCGGGTCGTGGGTGACCATGACGACGGCCCGCTTGCCGGGTTCCGGCAGCGACGCCAGCAGGGTAAGGATTTCCCGGCTGGTGGCGGTGTCGAGGTTCCCGGTCGGCTCGTCGCAGAGGACGGCCTCGGGATCGGCGACCAAAGCCCGGGCGACGGCCACCCGCTGCATCTCCCCGCCGGACATCTCGTCCGGGAAGTGGTCGGCCCGGTGGCCCATGTTGACCTTCTCCAGGCACTCGGCGGCCCGCATCAGGCCCGACCGCCGCCCGGTCCCGCCGAGCAACAGCGGCAGGGCGACGTTCTCGGCCGCGGTCAGGGTGGGCAGGAGGTTGAACGCCTGGAAGACGAACCCGATCCGGTCCCGGCGGAGCAGCGACCGCTGCCGGTCGGAGAGGGATTGGAGGTCCTGGCCCTGGAAGACGGCCCGGCCGGTGGACGGGGTGTCCAATGCCCCCATCAGGTGCATGAGGGTGGACTTGCCGGACCCGGACGGCCCCATGATGACGACGAACTCGCCGCTCCGGACGGCGAGCGTCACCCCGCGGACGGCGCTGACCGTGCGGCGGCCCTGGGTGTAGGTCTTGGTGGTGTCGAGGAGTTCGAGCATCGGGCGTCCATTGTCAACGGTCCACTGTCAACTGTCAGAAGGCGGGTCTTTCCGCCCCGGGCTCGCCCCACGCCCGATCGCATTGATGTAGGCGTTCAGTCGCGGAGCGAGTTCGTCCGGGATTTGGCGGAGGGTGGCGATCCGCTCGGGCGTCAGGAGTTGCCGGTGGAACGCCCGGCGGAGCCAGTGTTGGACCTCGTACAGCGACCCACGGGCGATCCGGACGAACCGGCGGTTATCCTGATAGCTCCCCCGTCCCGGCCCCTCCGCGATGTTGGCCCCGATGCTATCGGCGGCACGGATAAGTTGGAAGCCGACCGTGTTCCGGGCCGCCACCGTCCATGCGATCGCGATACCCCAGACCGTGTCCGCCAGCCGCTCCGAGAGCCGGTATACCTCCAAGTTCTCGAAGGTGTTGCGGGCCATGTTTGCCCCCGGTCAACCGCCCATTGTCCACTGTCGGGGTCGTCCACGGTCCGCGGTCAATTGAAAGAGGCCGCGGGCCGTGGTACGCCGCTCGATCCCGCCTGACGGTACACCGGCGGCGCAGCCCAAGCCAACCGCCCTTCAATTGACAGTGGACAATGGACGGTGGACGCTCACTGGTGCAGCTTCCGGTACTTGATCCGGGTCGGGTGGTCGGCGGCCGGGCCGAGCCGGGCCCGCTTCTGCTCCTCGTACACCTGGAAGTTGCCGTCGCACCACACCACCTTGCTGTCCCCCTCGAACGCCAGGATGTGCGTCGCGATCCGGTCCAGGAACCACCGGTCGTGGCTGATGACGACGGCGCAACCGGCGAAGTTCACCAGCGCCTCCTCCAGCGCCCGCAGGGTGTCCACGTCCAGGTCGTTCGTCGGCTCGTCCAACAGGAGCAGGTTGCCGCCGCTGCGGAGCAGCTTGGCCAGGTGGATGCGGTTCCGCTCCCCGCCGGAGCAACTGCCCACCAGCTTCTGCTGGTCCGGCCCCCGGAAGTTGAACTTCGCGCAGTACGCCCGGCTGGCGATCCGCTGCTTGCCGAGCATGATGTAGTCGGTCCCGCC
>JAIEQN010000852.1 GCA_019747685.1 Gemmataceae bacterium | reverse complement strand
GCTTGGCGTACTTGGCCGCCGCGTCCCGCAGGCACACGATCAGGCCGTTGTCGGCCGCCAGGTAGATGCGGTCGGACGCGGTGTTCACGATGTGGACGTTGAACTCGCCGAACTGGCCCGACCCGAGCGGGGCCGACCGCTTGCCGGCCGGGTCGGTGGCCCGGGCCGCGTCGTACACCAGCAGCCGCCCCTGGTGGTCGCGGACGTACAGGAACTCCTCGTTGGCCCCGATCACCCGGTCGGCCCCCTTCTCGGTGCGCCACAGGATGGTGCCGGTGCCCCGGTCGATGCACACCACCCCGGTGTCCTCCCCGGCCGCGTACACCCGGTTCTTGGAGATGTACGGCGCGCGGTTGTTGAGCCCGCCGGTGTCGGCCCGCCACAGGACGATCGGCCCGCTGATCGGGTTGCCGACGGCGGCCGACAGGGCCACCAGGGCGCCGCTGTCCAGGGGCACATAGTGGCTGGTGCCGGTGGCCACCGGCGGGGCCGACACGGCCGACGGGAGCCGGTCGCTCACCTCGGTCACCACGGCCCCCTTGTTGAGCCGCTTGCCCAGGGCCAGGACCGTGCGGTCGTCGGTGGCCCCCCACACCCGGTTGGGGGTCAGGACGAGCGGGTACAGGAGCCGGCTGGTGACCCCGTACTCCCAGCGGAGCGGCGGGGCCACCGACTGCGGGCGCAGGTCGCTCAGGGCCAGGGAGGAGGCCACCGACGGCGGGATCACCCCGATCGAGGCCGTCTGCTGGACGTACTTGCCCGACTCGGCCCGGAGCCGGTACGGCTGCCGCATCGAGGGCAGGACGTTGACCGCCGGGGACGGCGCGCGGTTGTCCAGGTTGTACGGCGGGACCACGCTCGGCAGGGTGCTCAGGGACGGGGTCTTGGACCCGGTGTACCCGCTCTCCGGGGCACCGGTGGTCGGGCGCAGGGGCTGGGGCTCGGGCGCGTCCTCGGACCGCTGGGGCTCGGTCCCGTACCGCTTGATGATCTCGTCCACCGGGTTGGCGGTCTTGCCCCGGGACGCCCCGGCCAGCCCGTCGCCCTTGTCCTGGCCCGGCTCCCGCACCTGGACCGGGCGGACCACGTCGAACACCGCCACCCGGTGCGCCCCGGCGCTGCCCGGCCGCACCCCGAGGACGCAGTACACGCCCTCCTCGTCGGCCGCCAGCCCGGTCGTCGGCGGGGTGCCCAGCTCGGCCACGAACTCGGTCTGCCCGGTGTACCGGTAGAAGGCGTACAGCTTGGTCAGGTGCGCGCAGTACACGAACGTCGAGTTAGCGGCCACCGGGTACGAGTTGCCCGGGCTGCCGTTGCCCAGCCGGGCCACCCACTGGATGCGGCCGGTCAGGGCGTCCACGGCCACCAGCGC
Organism: Gemmataceae bacterium; assembly: GCA_019747685.1. Lineage (GTDB taxonomy): Bacteria > Planctomycetota > Planctomycetia > Gemmatales > Gemmataceae > Urbifossiella. Next base: position 302 of record JAIEQN010000852.1, on the reverse strand, counting down.
CCCGTTCCGGGACTGGACGAACAGTTGGTCCCCGAGGGTCTGCACCTGGGTGATGGCGTCCCGGGTGCCCTCGGCCGGCAGTTGCAGGGTCCACTCGGTCCGCAGGTTCAGCCGGTCGAGGGCGGCCTTGGTGGGCGGCACGGCCTTCGAGTACACGTTGTTCGGCTGGGCCGGCCCGATGCTGACCGTGGCGAGCACCAGCCCGGCGACGGCGGCGAGACGAAACCACATGGCGTGCGACTCCGGTGCGACACGGCGAGGCGTAGCACCTACTGTACCCGCGCCGCGGGGCCGACGCGAGG
>JAIEQN010000690.1 GCA_019747685.1 Gemmataceae bacterium | reverse complement strand
GTCGCAGAGGAAGATGCACTCGGCCCCGGACGGGTCGCCGACGGCCGGGTCGGCGAACTCGGCGGCCGACAGGACCCAGCGGTCGTCCGGCGACGCCGGCCAGCGGCTCCCCGGGCGGTGCAGCCGGACGGGGGTGTCGGCCGGCCGACTCCCCGGCGGCACGAGCGCCCGGGCCAGGTGTTCGCCGGCCCGGCGGAGCGGGTCGGCCGCCCCCTTGCGGCCGTCCACGATCGGGGCATGAATCCCGCTGCGGACCTCGACCGCCAGCCCCCGGCTGTCGTCGGCCGGCAGGTCGTCCGGGTCGGTCAGCCGGACCTGGAGGGCGTACAACCCGGGAGCGTTGAAGCCGGTCTTCGGGCCTTCCAGCACGAACGTCACCGCCGCCCGCCCGCCGGCCGGGATGGGCGTGTCGATCACCTTCGTCTCGACGGGGACGAGGGAGTCCGACGGACTGCCCGGCCGTCCGACCCGGAGCTCGACCCGGACCGACCGCCGCTCGGCCTTGCCGTGGTTGGCGACGGTGGCGGTCAGGGCGGCGGGGGTGTCGACCAGCGGCAGCGGGTCGGCCAGGCTCAGGTCGGCGACGGCCAGGTTGTCCACGTCGGCCCCGGCCGCGTCCACGACCACGACTTCGGCGGCCCCCCGCCCGTCCTTCCCCTTGAACACCGGTGCCCAGACTTCCGGGACCGTGCCGTCGGCCCGGGGGAGGACGTTGGCCCAGGCCGACCGCTGGAGGTCGGTGAAGACGGTGACCTGCCGGCGGGGGTAGGCCCGGGGCGACCGGGCCAGGATGTCGGCCACGGCCGGGAGGGCGGCCGCCACATCCGCGGCGGCGTGGGTCGGCCGGAGCTTTCGCAGCTCGGCGGCGACCTTGTCCGGGGCGGCGGACGGCCCGGGGACGACCGCCTGGGGCGCTCCTCCCGCAAGGAACAGGACGGTGTACCCGTCGCCGGGCCGGCCGTTGCCGACCATCTCCTCGGCCTGGGCGAGGGCCTTCTCCCACCGGGTCCGGCCGTCCTCGCCCTTGGCGGTCATGCTGAGCGAGCCGTCGATGACGAGGACGTGGTGCGTCCGCGGGGCGGTGGAGACGGTCTCGGGTAGCCCGGGGACGATACGTTGCCACAGCCGCTCGGCCCAATCCGTCGCCGCGATCATGGCGAACAGCGGTAGGACGAGGGCGAGCATCCGCAGGGCCAGCAGAACCCACTGGTCGATGCGGCGGCGGTGCCGGCGTTCGGCGGCGACCAGGAACCGGATGGCGGCCCAGGGGACGATCTGGTACCGCTTGCGGAACAGGAGGTGGACGAGGACCGGCAGGGCGACGGCGGCGGCCGCAGTCCCGGCCGCGGCGAGCGGGGTGAAGACGGCCAGGGGCGGCCCGGGGATGCCGGCGGGGTCGGTCATCGGGGTTGGCCGACCGGCCGGGGGTGGGCCGGGTGGCGGATCGTGGGTGCGGGGGCGAACCCGGGACGGCGGCCCGTGTCTCCAGTATGATAGGGCCGGGCCGATCGGGCAACGATCCGGCGGCCGGCGTTGACAATTCCGATACGGCCGGTAGGATACCCCCACGCCACCCGGAGCGGTTGGTCGAAACGACGGGCTGTAGCTCAGCTTGGTAGAGCGCTTGGTTCGGGACCAAGAGGTCGCAGGTTCGAATCCTGTCAGCCCGACT
>JAIEQN010000153.1 GCA_019747685.1 Gemmataceae bacterium | reverse complement strand
GCCGCCGACGAGGCCCTGGCCGCCGCCCCCGAACACCACCCGGCCCGGACCCTGCGGACGAAGGCCTGGCAGGCCCTGGCCCCGTCCGCCGACACCACCCCCTACGGCGGGCCGGCCCCGGCGGCCGACGCCACCCCGAACGGCCGGCCGGCGGACTCCGGGGGCGGCGTCCCCCGCCGGTTCCTCCTGTGGGTGGACGGGGTCGGCGGGTACCTGGTCTGCACCGGCAACCGGGTGACGTTCGGGCAGGCGGTGGTCGGCGGCGGGCCGGTGGACGTGCCGCTGTTCGCCGAGGTCTCCCGGGTCCACGCCGAGGTCACCCGGGACGGCGAGGGCTACCTGATCGAGGCCGGGCGGTCGGCGGTGGCCGCCGGGGCGACGGCCAGCCCGCGGGCGGTCCGGGTGAACGACGCCGAGGCCGTCCGGGCGGTGCTGGCCCCCGGCGACCGGGTGACCCTCGGCCCGACCTGCCAGTTCGTCTTCGGCCGCCCGGTCGGGGTGAGCGGGACGGCCTGCCTGAGGCTGACCAGCGGGCACCGGCTGACGCCCCTGGTCGAGGGCGTGCTGCTGATGGCCAACGAGCTGATCCTGGGGCCGGGGCCGGACGCCCACGTCGTCGTCCCGGACGCCCCGGGGCGGGTGCTGGTGTACCGGTCCCGGGACGGGCTGGGGGTGCGGGTCCCGGACGGCCGGTTCAAGGTGAACGACCGGCCGTTCAGCGACCGGGCCCCGCTCCCGCTGCCGGCCGGGGTCGAGACCGACACCCTGACCTTCTCGGTCGAGCCGGTCGGCCGGTTCTAGCCGGAGTAGACCGTCCACCCTGATTGTGTGGGTGGCCGGGACGGGAGCAGTCGTACCAGGCCGGGACGGCCGTCGGTCCGACCGGGTTCATTGGTTCGGCCGCGGGGTGTGCGGGTGGCCGAACCAAACCAATCAGAACCGCCGGGGCCGCGGCCCGCCCGACGATTCGGGGCCGGACGCCTTGCGACCGGTCCCGCCGGCCGGGTAGGATCGGTGGTAGCTCGGACGCCGCCTCTCCCTCTCCCGGCGGGGCTACCATGATCCAGGTCCGCAAAATCCTCTACCCGACCGACTTCTCCCCGTACTCGAACCGGGCGTACTTCTACGCGGTCGGCCTGGCCGAGACGTACCGGGCCACCCTGGCGGTGGTCCACGTCGTCCCCCCCGGGGCGGGCCACGGCCCGGACTACTGGCGGGCGCAGCTGCGGGAGGTCCGGCCGGGGAACCCGGCCATCCCGGTCGAGCACGTCCTCCTGGAGGGCGACCCGGCGGGCGAGATCGCCCGGTACGCGGCCGCCGCCGGCGTCGACGTGATCGTCATCGGGACCCACGGCCGGACCGGGGTGGACCGGCTGATGATGGGGAGCGTGGCCGAGCGGGTGATGCGGGACGCCCCGTGCTCGGTGCTGGTGGTCAAGCTGCCGAAGGGGTTCACCACCCCACCCCCGGCCGGCCGGTGACGGCCCGGCGGGGTGCCGCATTCCGCGGGCGGTCGCTTGCCCCTCCGTCGGGCCGTCGGGTATCGTAATGGGGTTCCGCCCGGGAGGCTCGCCATGCCCCGTCCCGCGGTCCCCGTCGTCGCCCTCCTCGTCGGGGCCGTCGCCGCCGCCGCCGCCGACCCGCCGAAGCCGGACGCCCCGGCCCGGCT
>JAIEQN010000989.1 GCA_019747685.1 Gemmataceae bacterium | reverse complement strand
GTCGCGGCGGCCCTGTTGGTCGCCGGGCCGGGGGTCGCGGCCGAAGCCCTCCCCCGGTTCACCGAGGAGCGGGAGGCGGCCGCCCTCCACTTCGTCCGCAAGCACTGCCCGGACCTCCTCCCGCCGCTCGACGAGTTGAAGCGGGCCAGCCGCACCGCCTACGAGCAACAGGTCCGGGAGACGTACCAGATCACGGAGTACCTGGCCGACCTCCGGGACGACCCGGCCCGGTACAACATCGAGCTGAAGCTCTGGAAGGCCGAGAACCGGGCCCTGGTCCTGGCCGCCCGGGCGGTCACGACCGCCGGGGACGAGAAGACGACGGCCGAGACCCAGCTCCGGGCCGTGGCGAAGGAGCTGGCCGACCTCGACGTGAAGGCCGCCGAGTACCGGGTGCAGGTACTCGAACGCGAGCTGGACGCGGCCAAGACGGCCCTGGCGAAGTCGAAGGACGACACCGACCGGGCCGCCCGGGACAAGTACGACGGCCTGCTCGAGCGCGCCCGGAAGCGGCGGGCCGGGTCGTAGAATCCCCCCATGAAGCACGTCGACGACCTGTTCACGGCCGTCGCCGACCGGGTCAAGCCGCCGGTCTGCGTGGCCCTCGGCCCGCCCTGGCCGGCGGCCAACCTGGCCGCCGCCGTCGCCGCCCCCGGCACCGTCTGCTACCAGATGGACCTCCACCAGGCGGCCCGGGTCCGGGACTGCCTGGCCGAGGTCGGCGCGGAAGCCGAGGTCGTCGCCAGGCCCGACCTGTGGGACCTCGACCCGGTCTTCCAGACGGTCGTCTTCCCGGCCGCGGCCTACGCCGACCGGGAGCTGAAGATCGACATCGTCGAGCAGGCGTACCACGTCCTGAAGCCCGGCGGGCTGCTCGTCTCGCTCTCCGGCTACGAGCGGGACAACCAGTTCGCCAAGTGGCACAAGAAAATCTTCGGCAAGTGCGGCCAGACGCCGGCGAGCAAGGCCGGGATGGCGTTCTGGAGCGCGAAGGCCGACGACGGCAAGCGGCGGCGGCACGAGGTCAGCTTCCACGCCAAGCTGGCGGACGGCCCGGGCATGGAGTTCGTCTCCCGCCCCGGGACGTTCTCCTACGGCCACTTCGACAACGGCTCCCGGGCGATGGTCGAGGTGGCCGACATGCGGCCGGGCGACTCGGTCCTGGACCTCGGCTGCGGCAACGGGGCGGTCGACTGTCTCCTGGGCGGCGTGGTCGGCCCACAGGGAAGTGTGACCTTCGTGGACAGCAACCTCCGGGCGGTGGCCCTGGCCGAGCTGAACGCCGCGACGAGCAACACCCCGAACCCCAAGTTCGTCGCGGCGACCCGGCTCGAAGGGCTGCCCCGCAAGGGGTTCGACGTGATCGTGGCCAACCCGCCGTACTACGCCAAGTCGGACATCACCCAACTGTTCGTCCGCGGGTCGCGGGAGTTGCTGCGTCCCGGCGGCCGGTACTACATCGTGACCAAGATGCCGACGGCGGTGGTGCCGATGATCTTCGAGGTGTTCGGCGACTGCTCGGTGATCGAGAACCGCGGGTACTCGGTGGTGATGGCCGGGGTCGGCCTGCCGCCGCCGCTGGCCGGCGGGGTGATCCCGAGGGTCCGGTAGCATCCCGCTCTGGCTCCGGGTGGCCGGGGCACAGTCCGCGAAGCCCCCGTGG
>JAIEQN010000233.1 GCA_019747685.1 Gemmataceae bacterium | reverse complement strand
CTGGCACCCGGTCGCCCGGGACGCCCGCTCCCCGGCGGCCAGCAGGTCGACCGCCGCCGTCACCGCCCCGCACCGGGTGTGTCCCATCACCACCACCACCTTGGCCCCGGCCACCGCGCAGGCGTACTCGGCGCTGCCGATCACCTTCTCCCCGGCCACGTTCCCGGCGACCCGGGCCACCATCAGGTCGCCCACCCCCATGTCGAAGAGCAGCTCGATCGGGGCCCGGGAGTCGATGCAACTGAGGACGATCGCCAGCGGGTTCTGCCCGCCGGCCGTCGCCGACACCTGCCGGGCCAGGTCCCGGGTCAGCCGCCGGCCGGTCCGGAACCGCTCGTTCCCGTCCCGGAGCAGTTGCAGGACCTCGGCCGGGGTGAAGGCGTCGCGGACGGCCTTCGGGGTGGCCGCCGGGTACTGGAGCTGGTCGCCCAGGTCGTACTTCTTGCGGAACCCGAGGAGGCTGACCTCGACCCCCCGGGCCGGCCCGCCCTCGTCCTTGAAGTCCCGGATCAGGGCCAGGATGTCCGGGTCGATGTAGTCGGTGTTCCGGGCGTCCAGGAGGACGTGCCCCCCGGCCGGGACCTCCTCCAGGGTCCGGCCGAGGGCCGCCCGCTGGAGGAAGCTGACCTGGTTGGCCAGCTCGATCCGGACCACGTCCCCGCCGACGTGCTTCTCCACCTCCCGGCGGATCGGCCGGCGGGCGTTGCTCCAGAGGATGAACCCGACGCTCACCGCCAGCCCGGCCAGCACCCCGATGAGCAGGTCGGTCAGGACGATGGCCGCCACCGTCAGGGCGAACGGGAGGAACTGGTACTTCCCCTGGGCCCACATCTGCCGGACCAGCTTCGGGCTGGCCAGCTTCACCCCGGTTACCAGCAGGATCGCCGCCAGGCACGACAGCGGGATGACGTTCAGCCAGGTCGGCAGGAAGACCACGAACCCGGCCAGCAGGGCCCCGTGGACCAGGGTGGACAACTTGGTCCGGGCCCCGGCGTTGATGTTCACCGACGACCGGACGATGACCGACGTGACCGGCAGCCCGCCGACCAGCCCGCAGGCCACGTTCCCGACCCCCTGGGCCAGCAACTCCCGGCTCGGCGGGGAGACCCGCTGCCGCGGGTCGAGCTTGTCCACCGCCTCCAGGTTCAGGAGCGTTTCGAGCGACGCCACCGCGGCCAGGGTGATGGCGGCGGTGTACACCGCCGGGTTCCGCCACTGGCCGAAGTCGGGCGACGGGAGGAACGCCCGGAGCCCGGCCAGGCTGTCCGGCACCGGCACCTGGACGAGGTGGGTGGGGTCGATCGCCCACGGCCCGCCGAGGGAGTCGAGCAGGAACTTCCCGCCCACCCCGAGCATGACGACGGCCAGGGCGGACGGGAGCGGGGACGCCTTCAGCCACTTCACCCGGTCCCACAAGACCAACAGAACGACCGACAGGAGGCCGACCGCGGCCGCCCCGGGCTGGATGTCGCCGAGCAGTTCGACCAGCTCGGAGAACGTGTTCTGCCGGTCCGGCTGGTCGAACGCCAGGTCGCCCTCGGGGTCCGGGTCGTGGCCGAGGACGTGGGGGATCTGCTTGAGGATCAGGATCACCCCGATGGCGGCCAGGAGCCCCTTGATGACGGCCGACGGGACGAACGCGGCGACGAACCCGGCC
>JAIEQN010000105.1 GCA_019747685.1 Gemmataceae bacterium | reverse complement strand
CTGTTTCCGGAGGAGAAACAGGGGGCTCACGCCCCCACTCGCCAGGCGGTCGGACACCAACGGAGCGTCGTCGCGGGCCGGCCATCCGCCCGACTGACCCGACGGCGACGAGTCCCCAAGGGGAGCGTCCCCGGGCACCGGCGTGAGTGCTGATCCCAATAGAGACACGGGTCCGGGATGCCTTCCTAGACCTCCCGATTGATACCACCCGACACGATCATTGGCCCTCGTTCCGGCGGGGCGAGAAAACTCGCGCCGGGGCGGAAAGAATATCCGTCCCGGACGACAAATCGACACGGTTGACGCTCGAATCCCCGTCGCCGGTGGTGTAATAAAATGGTGGGATCGGAGTGCCCGAGGGGCCGGCGATGATGCCCGAGGCCGACGAGTTCGGCCGGCTCGTCCGGGAGTGGCGGGCCGGCTCCCCGGCCGCCCTCTCCGAGCTGGTAGCCCGGTACTCCGGCCACATCCGGGCGGCCGTCCGGCGGCGGCTCGGCGACCGGCTCCGGCAGCAGTACGACTCGCTCGACTTCGTTCAAGACGTGTGGGCCTCGGTGGTGGCCTTGCCGCCCGAGCGCTGCCAGTTCGCCACCCCGGACGCTCTGGTCGGGTTCCTGGCCCGGGTGGCGGCGAACAAGGTGGTGGACGTGGCCCGGTCCCGGCTCGGGACCCAGCGGCGGGACCTGTCCCGGGAGGAAGCCCTGCCGGCCGGTCCCGACGCCGCCGCGGCCGACCGCGGGCCGTCGCCGAGCCAGTGGGCGGCCGGGAACGAGGGCTGGGAGCGGTTGGCCGCCCGGTTCCCGGCCGGCCACCGGGCGGTGCTGGAGCGGCTGCGGGACGGGTACACCCAGGCCGAGATCGCCGACCTGACCGGGGTCGGGGTCCGCACCGTGGAGCGGATCGTCCGTCGGATCAAGGACGTGATGGGGGACGACCCGGCATGATCCAGTCACCCGCCGTCGAGATACCGGCCGCCGCCGCCGCCGCCGCCGCCGCGTCCGTCAAGCGGGCGTGGCGGGCCGGGGAGTCGCCGGACGCGGCCGCCGCCCTGGCCGCCCACCCGTTCCTCCTGCACTTCAAGTCGGTCGTCGTCGACCTGGCCTACGAGGAGTACTGCCTGCGGGAGGAGCGGGGGTCGGCCCCGGACCCGGAGGCGTTCGCCGGCCGGATGCCGGCCTACCGGTCGAGCGTGTTCACCGTCCTCCAGGCCCACCGGCTGGTGGCCGACCACCCGGACCTGCTGGCCGCCCCCGCGGTCGACTGGCCGGCCGCCGGGGACGAGGTCGCCGGGCTGACCGTCCGGGCCGAGCTGGGCCGGGGGAGCTTCGCCCGGGCGTACCTGGCCTACGACCCGGAGACCGACCGGGACTGCGTGCTCAAGCTCTCCCCGACCCGGGGCGGGGAGGGGCGGGCGCTGGGGCCGCTGTCCCACCCGCACATCACCGACGTGTACTGGGCCCGGCGGGCCGGCGGGCTGAACGCCGTGTGCATGCCCTTGGTGGGCACCGTCACCCTGGACGACCTGCGGGAGGACGCCTTCTGGCGGGCCGGCCGGGGGGCGGCCGGGGCGGGGCACGACCGGCGGGCGGCCGGGCGGTCCGGGGACCTGATCCTGGACCGGGCCGAGACGGCCGCGTTCGCCCCGCCCGGGGGC
>JAIEQN010000370.1 GCA_019747685.1 Gemmataceae bacterium | reverse complement strand
GAGGCGATGGTCTTCAAGACCGCCGAGTTCCTCCTGTCCCAGGGGGTGAAGCTCCTGCGGGCCGGGGCGTTCAAGCCGCGGACCAGCCCCTACGCCTTCCAAGGGATGGGGGTCGAGGGGCTGCAAATCCTCAAGCGGGTGCGGGAGAAGACCGGCATCGGCATCGTCACCGAGCTGATGGACACGGAGTACGCGGACGCCGTCGAGGAGGCCGCCGACGTGATCCAGATCGGCACCCGGAACATGCAGAACTTCGCGCTCCTGAAGCGGGTCGGGAAGTGCCGCAAGCCGGTGCTGCTCAAGCGGGGCATGAGCGCGACGCTGGAGGAGTGGCTGATGGCCGCCGAGTACGTCCTGGCCGGCGGGAACTACCAGGTGATCCTGTGCGAGCGGGGCGTGCGGACGTTCGCCGACCACAGCCGGAACACGCTCGACCTGTCGGTGGTGCCGCCGGCCAAGGCCCTGTCGCACCTGCCGGTGTTCGTCGACCCGAGCCACGGGACGGGGAAGCGGGCGTTCGTCCCGGCGATGGCCCTGGCCGGGCTGGCGGCCGGGGCCGACGGGCTGATGGTGGAGGTCCACCCGGACCCGGACAAGGCCCTCTCCGACGGCCCGCAGACGGTCGACTTCCCGACCTTCGTGGCGCTGATGGGCCGGGTCCGGGAGCTGGCCGCCGTCCTCGGCCGGCAGGTCTGATACGATGACGGGACCCGCCCACCGGAGACGCCCGATGTTCACCGGCGAACGCCTGCTTCAACTCCTCGGTGCCCGGCCGTTCGTGCCGTTCCGACTGCACCTGAGCGACGGCGGAGCCGTCGATGTACCGAGCATGGAGATGGTCCTGCCCGGCCGAAACTTCGCCGTCATCGGCATCCTCGAACCAGCCAAGTCGAGCCGGCTGGCCGACCGGTGGACGACGGTGTGGTACATGCACGTGACCCGCACCGAGATGCTGGCCCCGGGGGCGCCGCCGTTCACTGCCCCGCCGCCGGCCGGGACCGAGGCCCCGTCCCCCGGGGCCTAACGGGCGGTGGCCGCGTGCCGGCCGAGGAGGTGGTGCGATGGATCGGGTAGATGCCGCCCGAACCGCCCTCGGCGAGATCGTCCGGCGGAGGGCCGGGCACATCGCCAAGGCGATCGGCGAGTACCCCGGGGTCGAGACGGTCACCACTCTCGACCCGGAACACGACCAGTTCGGACTGTTCCGGGTCGGGTGGCGGGAGGAACGGCCCAAGCGGGTGCTTCTGCCCGTGTTCTTCGCCCGGATCAAAGACGGGAAGGTCTGGATCGAGGAGGACGACACCGACCCGGCCCTGGCCGAGTTGCTGTTGGATGCCGGGGTACGGCGGGAGGACATCGTCCTCGGGTTCCTCCACCCGGACGAGCGGCGGTACTCCGACTTCGCCGTCGCCTGAGGGCCGGGGGCCGCGTGGCCGCCCGGCCGCCGACCGGGCTGGAGTGCGCCCGGGCGCGAAAGTTAACACTTCGACAAAAACCGAAAAATTCCTGCGGATGCCTGTTGACCCCGACCTGCCGGTCGGTATATAACCACATCCGTCGAGTTCTCGCTTCTCGCAACGCGGTGCACCGGACCCCCTGGTGCACCGGACCCCCTGGTGCACCGGACCCCCTGGTGCACCGGACCCCCTGGTGC
>JAIEQN010000128.1 GCA_019747685.1 Gemmataceae bacterium | reverse complement strand
CGCGGGCCGCCAGCGCGGCCAGCTCCCCGACGGCCGGGAGGTCGAGCCCGCCCGCCCCCCCGGCCGGGAACTCCTTCTTGCGGGTGAAGCCCAGGGTCTCCTTCCGGAAGCCCCACTCGACCTGGGCGGCGTAGTCGCCCTCGGCGGCGTGGAACCCGTCGGCCGCGGCGACGGCCAGTCGTCGGCCAGCCGCCCCGGCTCGAACGGGTACCGCCGCTTGTCGCTCAGCTCGAGCCCGTCCGACCCCTCGAACCGCCGGACCCGGACGGCCCACCCCCCCGGCTGGAGCGCCGGCGGGCGGGCGTCGAGGAACAGCATGGCGATCCGGAGGTTCGAGCCCTTCAGGTCGAGGGCCCGGTCGGCCTCGCGGGTCGGCCGGAACTCGGCGTCGAGGACCTGCGCGTGGTCGAGGAAGAGCTTAACCTCGTAGTTCGGGACCGCGGCGGCGACCTGGGCGGCCGCGGTCGGGGCCGGGGCTTGCTTGGGCACGTGCGTCTCCTCAGGGTGGAGGGAGGGTCCGGGTCCCGTTCGGACCCGTGCCCCGAGTTCCGGCCTACTTCTTCTCCTTCGCCTCCCGGGCCTTTTCCAGCTCCTTCAGCATCTGCTCGCTCAGCGCCGGCAGCGCCCGCTCCAGCTTCTGCCGGGCCTTGAGGTCGCGGAGCGTGTCCTCCATCATGTTGGCCGGGTTGAAGCTCGGCGGGACCGACCGCGGCGGGAACGCCTTGAACGTCTCGACGAACTTCGTAACCCCTTCCATCCCCTGATACACCTGGGGGACGTGGTCGATGATCCAGTCCCAGTAGGTGTTGGAGGTGATGTCCGCCCGCTCGAACGGGTCCTGCATGAGGTTGTAGACCTTCGTCAGGCGGATGACGGTGAAGGGTTCGGCCCAGACGGCCATCGTGCCGGGCACCCGCTGCTCGGCGAAGCTCATCTTGTAGTCGCCGACCCGCAGGCCGACGAGCAGGCCGTCGTCGTTGGAGTAGAAGAACTCGTTCCGGGCGCTCCTGGCCCCGTTGTTCTTCCCGACCGTCCCCTCGACCGAGGTGAGGAACTTCGACTGGTCGTGTCCGTCGAGGTGAACCTTGTACGTCCGGCCGTTCGCCTCGTAGCCCGCCTTGCACTTGCCGACGATGTCCGGCTCGCCGGCGACGGCGCAGAAGGTGGGAATCCAGTCGTTGTGGCTCATCAGCTCGTTGGTCACCGTCCCCGGCTTGATGCGCCCGGGCCAGCGGACCAGGCACGGGACCCGGAACGCGCCCTCCCAGTTGGTGTTCTTCTCGCTCCGGAACCAGGTCATGGCCCCGTCCGGCCAGGTGTTCATGTGCGGCCCGTTGTCGGTCGAGTAGACGACGAGCGTGTTGTCGGCGATGCCCAGGTCGTCCAGGGCCTTCAGCAGGCTGCCGACGTGGCCGTCGTGCTCGATCATGCCGTCGATGTACTCGCTGTCCCCGTGCTGGTACTTGCCGCGGTTCGCCGCCTTGACGTGCGTCCGCAGGTGCATCCGGGTGCCGTTCCACCAGCAGAAGAACGGCCTGCCGGCCTCCTTCTGTCGCTTCATGAAGTCGACGGCCGCGGCCGAGGTCTCGTCGTCGATCGTCTCCATCCGCTTCTTGGTCAAGGCCCCGGTGTCCTCGATGGTCTGCTTGCC
>JAIEQN010000720.1 GCA_019747685.1 Gemmataceae bacterium | reverse complement strand
CCGTCCAATGTCGTCTGGTCGAACGTCTAAACGTCCTTAGCGGGACTTTACGACTGGCGACCTGACGACTTTAGACTTAGGAGCGCGGGTCGGGGTGTTCCAGCACGGCCTGGGTCTGGCGGGTGCGGTACACCTTGAGGGCCTCCCGGATGTGCGGGTGGCAGGCCCCGAGGCAGGCGGCGGCGTACAGCCCGGCGTTCTTCGCCCCGGCCGCCCCGATGGCCATCGTCCCGACCGGGACACCGGCCGGCATCTGGACGATCGACAGGAGCGAATCGACCCCTTGAAGAACTTCCAACCGGACCGGCACCCCGATCACCGGCAGGACGGTCTTGGACGCGCACATCCCCGGCAGGTGGGCCGCCCCGCCGGCCCCGGCGATGATGACCTCCAGCCCCCGGTCGACCGCCCCCTCGGCGTAGTCGAACAGGAGGTCCGGGGTCCGGTGGGCCGACACCACCCGGGCCTCGTAGGGGACGGCCAGCTCGTCCAGCACGGCGGCCGCGTGCTTCAACGTCTCCCAGTCGGACCGGGAGCCCATGATGATCCCGACGAGTGGCTGGGGCATGGGAGGTCAGGCGGGTTCGGGCCGGGCGCGAGTTCCGTGCCCCCGTTGTAGCCGGTTCCGCCCCGGCAGGAAACCGGCTACGGCCGGACTCGCTCGTAAACCGCCGCCCGCCGGCCGCGGGCGACCTCCCGCCACCGCTCGGGGTGATCGGCCAGGTACTGCACCAGCGGCGGGGTCCGGCCGTCCGGCCGGTGCGTGACCACCACCGCCCGGGCGAACCCGTATTCCGTGGCCCACCCCTCGAACGCCCGGCCGGCCTCGTCCGGCGGCGACCCCAGCACCTCGGCGTACCGCCGGATCCAGTCGTCGCCGTACAGCTCGCACCGGTCGTCCATGAAGATGCGGAGGGTCGGGGCGTGGTAGATCAGGTAGCCGCCCAGGTTGGCGTCGTTGAACACCGGGGTGCCGGGCGGGACGGCCGCGGCGTAGGCGGCCAGCTCGGCCGTCAGGTCGGTGGGGACGACCTCGGGGTCGAGCCGGGCCCAGCCCGACCCGACGACGGGGACGTTCACCCGGCCGAGTTGCAGCCCGAGGGCGACGAGGACGGCCGCCGCCGGGGCGAGCATCGGCACCAGCCACGGCCGCGGGGCCGGGTCGGGGTCGCGGGCCAGCGACCCGTCGCCGTATCGCTCCAAGAGCCGGTGCCAGACGGTGTGCGGCCAGAGGTCGGCGACGGCCACCGCGGCGGTGACGGCGAACAGCGGCCCGTTGCGGATGCCCTTCAGGCTGAGGGCCAGCCAGACGACCGGGATGAGCCAGGTCACCCGCGGCCGGGCCGGGACGGTGCCGGCGAGGAGGACGAGGTAGAACAGCCCGTACCCGAGGACGGCCCGGCCACCCGGCGTCCGGGGGTCGAGGGGCATGTGCTCGTCCACCACCTGCGGCAGCACCCCGGACCCGACGATCCGCCCCCAGGTGCGGAGCAGCTCCAGCCCGAACGGGTTGACGAGCGGGGTCAGGGCGCAGGCGAGGAGGATGCCGAGGAGCAGTACTCGGAGCCGGACCCCACCACCTGGCTTCCCCCCCCGGGTTGTTGGCGAGCCGGGAGCGCGAGCGACCGGAGTGTTGTCAAGCTCCGGTCG
>JAIEQN010000877.1 GCA_019747685.1 Gemmataceae bacterium | reverse complement strand
GTGGTCGACTTCCACGACGACCTGAACAAGCGGGGCTTCACCGTCACCAACCCCCAGGCCAAGGGCACCTGCGGGTGCGGCAGCTCGTACTCGATGTAGTTCCGGGTTTCGGGTTGCCCGGTTGAAACCCCACCCGGGGCTTCACCCCGGGTCCGGAAGCCGAAGGTTCCAACAGAGCAGTTTCGAGTTTCAAGTCGGAGCGCCCGGGTCGGGGAACTCGAAACTTATGCAAGACTATTTCGACCGCCTCGGCCTGCCGAGGCGGTTTCACGTTGACGCGGCCGACCTGGAGCGGGCCTACCTGGCCCGGTCACGGGCGGTGCATCCCGACTTCCACGCCGGCGGGTCGTCGGCCGACGCGGCGGCCAGCCTCGAGTTGTCGGCGGCGCTCAACGAGGCGTACAACACCCTCCGGGACCCGCTCACCCGGGCCGACCACCTGCTCGGGCTGCTCGGCGGGCCGTCGGCGGCCGAGGAAAAGGGGCAGGACCCGGCGTTCCTGGCCGAGATGATGGACACCCGCGAGCGGGTCGAATCCGCCACCCCGGCCGACGCCGCGGTCATCCGGGCCGAGTTGTCCGAGCGGGAGGCCGGGTTGCTCGCCGGCGTCGCGTCCGCGCTCGATCGAGCCGGCGGCCTGGCCGCCGGCGACCCGGCCCGGACGAAGCTGCTGGCCGGCGTCCGCCGGTCGCTCAACGCCCTGAAGACGGTCCGGAGCCTGGGCCGGACGTTGCCCGCCGACTGACCGGGGAGCCGCCGATGTACGACATGGCCAACATCAAGAAGCTCAAGACGCTCAAGGAGCTGGCCCCGGACGGGATGGCGGCGTTCGCCGCGTTCGACGCGGCGGCGATGGCGGCCGGGGCGATCCCGGTGAAGTACAAGGAGCTGATGGCGGTGGCGGTGGCCCTGACGACCCAATGCCCGTACTGCATCGAGATTCACGCGAAGAAGGCCCGGGCAGCCGGCTGCACCGACGCCGAGCTGGCCGAGGCCGGGCTGGTGGCCGCCGCCCTGCGGGCCGGCGGGGCGATCACCCACGCCACCCACGCGCTCGGCTGACCCCCCGCGGACGCTTAGCTCAGCGGTAGAGCACTCCCCTTACACGGGAGGTGTCACAGGTTCAAATCCTGTAGCGTCCACTGACGACAAGCCCTTCCCGCCGAACCGTCTCCACTTACCCCGGGATGCTCCCGGGCAAGACCGGCGTTACCAGGCTTTGGCGTTAACCGACGCCAAAACCCCCGCAGACCAGTCCCGTCACCCTTCTCCGACCTCCTGCCGGGCGGCGGAGCAGTTGGCGCCCCATTCGCGTGCTTGAGGTAGCCGCCGGGGAGGTCACGCCGGCCGGTCCGGAGCAGGTCGGTCGTACGGCGGCCGGAGTGAGAACACTGCCCCTCTGTCGATCGCCGGCGGGACGATCGGACGGCCGGACGGTCGCCGCACCCCCCACTCACCGGGGCCTCATGTAAGCCCCGGCCGGCCCACCCGGTATCCTTCCACTCGCCCGTCCTCATGAGTCGCCCAGGAGAGACCGGATGACCTTGCTGCCACGACCCCCCGCCCGCCGGGCGTTCACGCTGATCGAGCTGCTGGTGGTGATCGCCATCATCGCCATCCTGATCGGCCTGCTGCTGCCGGCGGTCCAGA
>JAIEQN010000109.1 GCA_019747685.1 Gemmataceae bacterium | reverse complement strand
CAGATCGCCCACTCCGGGCCGGACGCCGAGTACAAGGCGATCCGGGAGACGTACTTCGCCGGCATCCTCCGGGCCCGCAGGCGGGTGTGGATCGCCAGCCCGTACTTCGTCCCGGACGCCGGCCTCCAGGACGCCATCCTGCTGGCCGCCCGGTCGGGCGTCGATGTCCGCTACCTGGGCCTCTTCCGGCCGGACAAGTGGCTGCCGTTCCTGGCCGCCCGGTACTACTGGGCGGACCTGCTGGCGGCCGGGGTGAAGGTGTACCAGTACGCCCGGGGGATGATGCACAGCAAGTACGTGCTGTGCGACGGCGAGTGGGCGTCGGTCGGGTCGGCCAACACCGACAACCGCAGCCTGCACCTGAACTACGAGGTGAACGCCCTGCTCTACGACCCGGCGGCGGTGGCCGAACTGGAGGAGCAGTTCCTGGAAGATTTGGGGTGGTCGGTCGAGCTGGACCCGGCGGTGTACGCCACCCGCCCGCTCGCTGGAAGGTTGGCCGAGAACGCGGCCCGGCTGTTCAGCCCGGTGTTGTAGGCGGGTGACTCGGGTGCCGCCCCTCCGGGGCGGCACCGCCACCGGCCGGCTCCGGGCCAATACCCGGGCCACCACCCGGTTCACGCCGGGCCGTCGGCCGTCACGCCACCACCCGGTTCCGCCCCTCCCGCTTGGCCTGCAACATGTTCTCGTCGGCTTCGCGGAGGAGGTCGGTCGGGGTGATCCGGTGGTCGCCGGTGGTGGTCGCCACCCCGACGCTGACGGTCAGCCGGATCGGGGTGGCCTCGAACCGGAACGGGTGGGCCTCGACCAGCTCCCGCACCCGCTCGGCCGCCTGCCGGGCCTCGTCCGCCCCGGCCTCGACCAGCACCAGCACGAACTCTTCCCCGCCGGACCGGGCGAACAGGTCCTCCTTCCGGACCGTTTCCCGGACGCAGCCGGCCAACTCCCGCAGGACGAAGTCGCCGCACAGGTGGCCGTGGGTGTCGTTGATCGCCTTGAAGTGGTCGATGTCGAACATCAGGACGGAGAGCGGCCGGCCGTGCCGCTGGGACCGGGTCACCTCCCGGTCGAGGAACTCGCCCAGCGCCCGGGCGTTGTGGGCCTGGGTCAGCCCGTCCTGGATGGTCAGCCGGTAAATCTCCTCGTGGTACTCGGCCTCGACGTTCCCGCCGGTCAGGTAGCGGTAGATGCAGTTGCCGACCCGCAGGTAGTCGCCGTCCTGGAGGACCTGCGGGCCGTCCAGCGGCTGGTCGTTGACGAACGTGCCGTTGGTGCTGCCGAGGTCGGCGACCGCGTACCCCTGGGGGGACGGCTCGATCTTGGCGTGCCGGCGGCTGACCGAGTGGTCCGGGATGCGGAGGTCGCAGTCGTCGCCCCGGCCGACCAGCAGGTGCCGGTCGCCGAGGGCGTACCGGTGGCCCATCGCCGGCCCGGTCGGGTAGATGTGGACCAGGCAGGCGTCCCGGGTGACGGCCGAGTAGACCCGCTTCGGGGTGGTGATCCAGGTCTCGGTGACTTTGTCGGCCATCCACCGGTTCCCCGGGCGCGGCCGGGCCGCCGCGGACTGTCCCGGGTGAACCGTAGGACAGAAATCCGTGTGTGGCGGGAAAAACACACGGGCCGGGGCTGGTCTTTGGAGCGCGGGCC
>JAIEQN010000665.1 GCA_019747685.1 Gemmataceae bacterium | reverse complement strand
CCGAGCCGGAAGTCCCCGTCACCCGGCATCACCCGGTCGGCGTCGGCCATCACCTCCCGCGGCACCCCGGCCACGTCGCACACCTGGACGTGGGCCAGATTCGCCCCTGTCAGCCGGAGGAGGTCTTCGGGCTTGCTCGGCCCCTTGTAGTAGTGGAACACGTCGAGGCAGACGCCGACGTTCGGCTCGCCGCACCGGTCCACCAGGGTCAGGGCGGTGTCGAGGTTGTTGCAGAAGGCGTCCTGGCCGCGGAACTCCAGGGCCAGCCGGACCCCGAACCCGGCCGCCCACCGGGCCGCCTCGGCCAAGGACACCAGCGCCCGGCCGACCGCGGTGGGGTCGGGCGGGGCGGCGAAGTCGGCCCCGACCACCAGCACCGGCACCCCGAACCGCTGGCACAGGTCGAGCCGGCGTTTGAGGTGGTCGAAGTGGGCCTTCCGCTGCTCGCCCTGGGACAGGAGCAGCCCGCCTTGCAGGGCGGCCGCGACCGGCCGGATGCCGCGGTCGGCCAGGAGCCCGGCGGTGTCGTCGGCGGACGCCGTGGCGAGGTGCTGTTCGAGCTTGGTCAGCCACAGCTCGACCGCCCCGCCGGCCGGGTAAGCGGCGAGGTCGGCGGCGAACGGATGGGGGAGCGTCGTGGCCTGGCTGATGCAGGGGGTCATGAGGCCCTCGGAAGACCCCTCCCCCGGCCCCTCCCCCGCGGGGAGAGGGGAGGAAGACGAGGGGCCGGCCGAGGTGTTGTACTCCCCTCCCTTCGTAGGGGAGGGACCGTGGGAGGGGTCTTGGGCGTGTTCAGTCCCGGACCTCGTCCGGGTCCGGGTCGGGCTTGGCCCGCTGGCCCCGGGCCGGGCCGGGGCCGACCGCCCGGGCGGTCAGCACCCCCTCGGGCGGGGCGACGGTGACCGTGTACAGGTCGACCACCCCGGCCGAGAAGTCGGGGGTGTTGCTCGCCTGGAACCGCCCGCCGACCATCCGGTCGGCCCGCCCGTCCCGGGGGGCGTACTTGACCTGGGCGATGACGTGGGCGGCCCCGAGGTCGAGCCCGACCCAGGCCCCCTCGGCGATCGGCTCCGGGGCGTCGAAGAACGTCCCGAGGTCGCCGTCGAACGCCTTGTCCCGGGTGTTCCCCTCATCGTTCCACGACCCGTCCGTCCCGATCACCTCCCCGGCCAGCGGCCGGCCGCCGGCCGCGGGGGGGCCGTACACCTGGAACTCGGCGATGTTCCCCCACGAGTCGGCCGGGGCCAGGTAGCGGACGTACCGGTACGCCCCGCGGTCGGGCTTCTTCGGGGCGACGGCCGGCGGGGCCTTCGGGGCCGGCTCCGGCGGGGCCTCGGGCTTCCGGTCGAGGGCCCCGGTCCACCAGGCGACCGCCAGCCCGACCGCGGCCACGTTCAGGACCAGCCCGAGCAGGAGGAGCACCCAGATGCGGGCCTTCTCCCCGGCCGACCGGGGCCGGCGGGGGGCGGACCGGACGGGGGCGTAGGCGGCCGACGGGAACGGGTCCCGCCACCCCGGGGCCGAGTCCGGGACCGGGTCGGGGGCCTTCGTCGGCCCGGCGAAGGCGGCCAGCGCCTCCTCCACCTCGGCGGCCGTCCCGGGCCGGTCGGCCGGGTCCGCGGCGAGGAGCCGGTGGACGAGCCCG
>JAIEQN010000482.1 GCA_019747685.1 Gemmataceae bacterium | reverse complement strand
GGCCGGGCGCCCCGCCCGACCCGTCCGTCGCGTCGCCGGCCTGGGGGTCCGGGTCGAGCCCGCCCGGGGGCACGTCCTGGGGCTGGGGGAAGTCGTCCCGGGGCGGGTCGTTGGGCGTCTCCGGCTGGGCCGCCTTGGCGTTCGCCTCGGCCCACAGGAGCTTGGCCAACTCCAGGTTGTGCCGGGCGTCGGCCGTCAACACCTCGTCCGCCGGGTCGAGGTCGAGGCACCGCTCGAAGTACAGTGCCGCCGCCCGGAACCCGGCCGCAGTGGACGCCGCCCGGAGCCGGCAGGTGCCGCGGTCGAACCACCCCCGGGCGGCCCGGGCGGGCGGGCACTCCCGGTCGTCGAGGGCCTGGGCGTACAGGGCCTCGGCCGCCGCGAACCGGCCCTGCCGGGCCAGCAGGGCGGCCCGGTTGAACGCCACCAGCCCGGGGTCGGCGGTCCGCTCGGCGGCCGCCTTGTACAGGGCGTCGGCGGCCTCGGCCTCGCCCCGGAGGGCGGCCGCGTTCGCCCGGCGGACGAGGTCGTCGGGGGGTTCGGGGGGGGCCGGGGCGGCGGCGAGGAGGGCGAGAGTACCGAGTACGAAGTACGGAGTTCGGAGGCTGGGGCCGGGCATCGTTGGTCCCCCGGGCACGTCCCGACCCGGGGTTGCACCCCGGGCTACGTTGTGTGACCCCTTCGGGGTCCGGGCGTCGGATCGGGCAGCCTGAAGGGCTGCGACATCATAGCCCGGGGCAACGCCCCGGGTCGATCACCACGGCACATTCTACCGCCGCCTCACCGCCCCCGCAGCCAGCCGACGGCGAACAGGGCCGCGGCCGGGGCCAGGAACCACGGGTACCGCTCCTTCGGCTGGGGCAGGGCGTCGTCGCTGACCGCCCGGGACGGCCGCGGCTCGATCTGCTCGCGGTAGAACTCACCGAGCCGGGCCGGGTTCCCCCGGGCCGCCAGGTACAACCCCCGGGTTTCGCGGGCGAGCTGGTCGAGCAGCCGCTCGTTCAACCGGGTCAGGACCGGGTCGGCCCCGGCGTGGAGCGGCCCGTCGTCGCCCCAGATTTCGGCCCCGCCGGCCGGGCTACCGATGCCGACCGTGTGGACCGGGATGTCGGCCCGGCGGGCGGCGTCCGCCCCGACCGCCCACTCCCGGTCGTCGGCCGGGTCGTCGCCGTCGGAGATCAGGATGATGTCCTGCGACCCGGGGAACCGCGGGTCGTGGGCGGCGACCGCCGCCGCCAGGGCCGCCCCGATCCGGGTGCCGGACGGCAGGTCGTCGGCCGCCCCGGGCCGCAGCTCCGGCGGCGGGAACCGGCCGTCCAGGTCCTCGATTGCCGCCCGGGCGTGGTCCATGTCGGTCGTGAGCGGCACGAGCAGCTTCGGCCGGGCGGCGAACGCCACCACGGCGATCCGGTGCCCGCCCCGCCGGGCCAGGTGGTCGATCAGGTCGCGGGCGGCGTCCCGGGCCGCCTCCCACCGGGCCGCGCTGCCGGTCGCCAGGTCCTGGGCGAGCATGCTCCGGCTCAGATCGATGACGACCACCACGTCCCGGCCGACGGCCACCCCGGGGTCGTCGCTGGTGCCCCACCGCGGCCCGGCCAGCCCGAGGACCAGGGCGGCCCAGCCGAGCGGGTAGAACAGCCCGAG
>JAIEQN010000820.1 GCA_019747685.1 Gemmataceae bacterium | reverse complement strand
GCCCGGCCGGGCGACCCCGGCGAGATGAGCAGCGGGACGAACCTGTGGGGCCGGGTGTACGACTCGGTCCACGAGGCCAGCATCCTGCTCGGCAGCCGGTCGAAGGGGTTCCTGTGGTTCTTCTCGTTCCTGGCGTGGTTCGGCCAGCAGAAGAAGGCCAAGGAGCCGATGATCCTGCTGCTCGACGAGCCTGGCCTGTTCCTGCACGCCAAGGCCCAGGGCGACCTGCTCCGGTACGTCGAGGAGGAACTGAAGCCGCACCACCAAGTCGTCTACACCACCCACTCCCCGTTCATGGTGGACCCCCACCACTTCGACCGGGTGCGGATCGTCGAGGACAAGAGCATCGACGCCAAGGACCCGCTCCCGGCCGGGCAGGGCGGGACGAAGGTGTTCAAGGACGTGCTCCGGGCCGGGCCGGCGACGTTGTTCCCGTTGCAGGGGGCGTTGGGGTACGACATCGCCCAGACGCTGTTCGTCGGTCCGCACTGCCTGGTCGTGGAGGGGGTGTCCGACCTCCTCTACCTCCAGGCGGTGACGGGGGTGCTGTAGGAAAAGGGTCGGCGGGGGCTGGACCGGCGGTGGACGATCACCCCGGTCGGCGGGGCCGAAAAGGTCCCAACCTTCGCCGCCCTGTTGGGGGCACAGAAGGGGCTGACCATCGCCACGCTGCTCGACTTCCAGAAGAAGGACCAGCAGAGGGCCGAGGCCCTGCACTTCCGACCGGCCAAGTATCTCGCCGAGAACATCGGGACTCTGACGAAGGCCCTCTCCGCCGGCACGCTGGATCGGTTCGAGGCATTGTTCGCCAGGGTGAATGCCCTCCTGCCGTAGATGGCCAGCCTAGACCCAACCAACTGGCAGAATCCGCTGGGGCAGGCTATGTGCGGCCGTTACCAGTTCGTCGCCGACCAGAAGGACGTGGCCGACCACTTCGGACTGGTCGGCGACCTGCCGGCCCTCCAGCCGAGGTACAACGTCGCCCCGACCCAGGTGGTGGTGGTGGTCGGGCTCAAACCGGACGGGCAGCAGCGGGGCCTCGCCCTGCTTCGGTGGGGTCTAATTCCCCGTTGGGCGAAGGAGCCGGGGAAGCACCCGCCGATCAACGCCCGGGCAGAGACCCTGTTGGAGAAGCCGACCTTCCGGGACAGTTTTAAGCAGCGGCGGTGCCTGGTCCCGGCGACCGGGTTCTACGAGTGGGAAAAAGTCGGTCGGCGGAAGGCCCCCCACCACTTCCGCCTGGCCGGCGGCGGGCTAATGGCGTTCGCCGGGTTGTGGGACGTGTGGGCGGGACCCGACGGGGCGAAACTGGCGACCTGTTGCGTCGTCACCGTCCCGGCTAACCGGCTGGTCGAGCCGCTGCACGACCGGATGCCGGCGGTCCTGGCCCGGGAGGACTTCGCCGCCTGGCTCGATCCAACAACGCCCGTGTGCGACCTCCAGGCTCTCCTCCGTCCCTACCCAGCCGAGGGGATGGAGGCCCTGGTGGTCGGCCCGGCGGTCAACAACGTCCGCAACGACGGCCCGGAATGTTTGGCCCCGGCTGCATGACGTGCCTCAACCACGCACCTAGTCGGCTGACACTTTCGAGTTGCCGACTGCCCGCGCGGCGGTACTCCTGGGGGCACCGGGAGGAATCCGCCA
>JAIEQN010000939.1 GCA_019747685.1 Gemmataceae bacterium | reverse complement strand
CGGCGACCAGCTCCGACAGCCGCTGCAGCGCGATGCCGTCGAGGTTCTGGTAGTACCGCTTGATGATCTTCTGCTGGTGCGGGGTGTAGTTCTCCCTGCCCATCGCGCGGCCCCTCCGGTGTGATCCGACCCGTTCAACAAAGACGATCCGGTGGCCGGGGTCAATGGGAACATCCGGGCGAGTGGGGGCGGTGCCGGTTTCCGGCCTGAAGGGCCGGTTCCGTCAGCCCGGGCCGCAGGCCCGGGTAACCGGGTGATCCGAATGCCCCGGCCCTGTAGGGGCCGTTCCCGGCCGCCGTCCGACCCACCTACGCCGTCCTCGGAACGACCCCTACAGGGTCGGGGGTTGTTGATCCCCCCGTACCCAGCCCTCCGGGCTGGGCTGACGGAAACGGCCCTTCAGGCCGAAGACCCGGCCGACCCCCGGGCCGGCCGCCCGGGGTTGGCACCCGCCCGGACATTTCCCCTGGCCCCCGGTCGCCTTCTTTGTACCCTCACCGTACCCTCCCCCCCACACTCCCGGCGGCGATGCGCGCGGTCCTGCAACGGGTCGGCCGGGCGTCCGTGACCGTCGGCGATGAGGTCGTCGGGGCGGTCGAGGCCGGCTGGCTGGTGCTGCTCGGGGTCGCCCCGGGCGACACCCCGGCCGACGCCGACTGGCTGGCGGACATGGTGGCCAACCTGCGGGCCTTCGCCGACCCCGACGGGAAGATGAACTTGTCGGTCCAGGATGTCGGCGGCGGGGTGTTGGCCGTCAGCCAGTTCACCCTGTACGGGGACTGCCGCAAGGGCCGCCGGCCGGGCTTCACCGGGGCGGCCCCGCCGGCGACCGCCGAACCGCTCTACGAGCGGTTCGTGTTCGCCCTGAAGGCCCTGGGGGTGCCGACCGAGACCGGCCGGTTCGGGGCGGCCATGCGGGTCGAGCTGGTGAACGACGGGCCGGTGACGTTCGTAATCGAAACGGGAAGCCCGGCCGGGGTTTGACGCCGCCCCGGCCGGGCCGTAGCATGGCACCCGTTCCGCCGCCCGGGAGGCCGCGATGGTCCACCTGTACCTGCCGGCCGCCCTGGTGGCCGGGTTCCTGGCCGCCGGGGCCTACGTCGAGTACGTCGCCCCGCCGCCGGCGCAGGGCGACCCGGACGCCCTCAAGATCGTCACCAGCCTGCCCCGGTCGGGCAGCGCCAAGGGCCAGACGGACACGATCGTCGAGGGCGTCCGGCTGGCCCTCCACGAGGTCGGGTACAAGATCACCCTGGGCGGGAAGGAGTACCGGATCGAGTACCTGGACCTGGACGACGCGACGGCCTCGGCCGGGGCGTGGACGGCCGAGCAGGAGACGGCCAACGCCGACCTGGCCCTCCGGGACCCGGACGTGATGGCCTACATCGGGACGTACAACTCCGGGGCGGCCAAGATCAGCATGCCGATCCTGAACAAGGGGCGGGTGCTGATGATCTCCCCGGCCAACACCGCCCCGGGGCTGACCAAGCCGAACGTCGGGGAGCGGGACGAGCCGAAGCGGTACCGGCCGACCGGGGTGGCGAACTACTGCCGGGTGGTCCCGACGGACGACCTCCAGGGCCCGGCCGGGGCCGAGTGGGCCCGGTCGATGGGGGCGGGCCGGATTTACATCCTGGACGAC
>JAIEQN010000996.1 GCA_019747685.1 Gemmataceae bacterium | reverse complement strand
AAGATTCTATCGGTGGCCCGGGGGCTGGACCGGGACCGGGCGGTGGACGAGGCCGGGAACCAGATCGGGGTGTTCGGGCGGGTCGGGGCCCGGCCCTTGAACGGGGCCGAGCAGCGGAAGATGTACCTGCGGGACGGCCGGCCGTGGGCCGTCAGCGACGACCCGCTCGACGCCCTGTACGAGCGACGGCCGTGGCGGCGGTAGGCCCGGCTACGGCTTCCCAAGCCCGTCGGCCAGCGGCTTCAACTCGCCGAACGCCCGATTGAGGTCGGCGGCCCGGAAGGCGTTGAACGTCCGCATCCGCTCGCCGATCCGCTCGGCGGCGGGACCTTCGGGTCCTTCCGCCGGTCGAGGTCGAGCTCCAGTGTCTCGAACGCCCAGGCGTAGAGCTGGGCCACCTCCGGGTCGGCGACCTTCCCCTGCCCGGCCTCGACCACCTTCGCCAGCAGCCCGGCCGCCGCCGCCCGGTCGTACTTGACTCCGTGAAGGCCGGTCAGAACTCGGTCGCACCACGCCTTCGCCTTCTCGGCCGCCGGCCGGATCAGGGCCGGGTCGCCGAACGTCCGGGCCCCGAACGCCCCGGCCAGCTCCTTCTCGGCCGCCAGCAGGGCCTCGGCCTGCCCCTTCAACCCCTCGCCCCCGGGGAGCCCGGCGGCGTGGCCGACCACGAGCCGGGCCAGGGCGAACGGGGCCGGCCGGAACAGCGGCCGGCCGGGCGGCCCGACGTACCCGCGGGCCTGCCGGTCGCTCGGGTACTTGAGGTCGTGGTGGCACGAGTAGCAGTCGAACGCGGCGTAGTCGAGCCCGCCACCGGCTGTGTCGGCGGCCGCGAGCTGGCCCGTTAGGTCGAGCGTTGCCCGCAGCGACGCCACCGCCCCCTCGGCCAGCCGGCGGGCGGCGGCCGACTCGCCGGCCCGGTGGTGGAAGACGGCCCACGCCCTCGTCGGGTCGCGGCCGGCCAGCCGGGTGATGTACGGCATGTCGCCCGGCAGGCCCCAGTGGCGGGGCTGCTCGCGGGCGTAGGCCGACAGGTCGAACGGCGGCAGCGGCGGGTGGCCGGCGGCGTACATCTCGTGGGTGACGAACCGCCCCTCGGCCGGGTTGCCGACGTGGCAGGACGCGCACCGGGCGGCGGCCGTCCCCGGGTCGCGGAGGTTGACCAGGCCGTACTCGGCGTGCTTCTTTGCCGGGTCCCAATCCCGCCACGGGACGACCCGGACGGCCCCCGGCGGGGCGGCCGCCTGATCGAGCTTCGACTCCTGATGGACGTCCCGGTACTTCGACCCGTGGCCGTGGCACATCTCGCACCCGACCCCGTCGGCGGTGGCGAACGAGGCGGCCTCCCGCCCGACCCCGGGGCGGAGGGTGCTGGCGTGGCAGGCCAGGCATTGCACGTCGGCGGCGACGGTGTAGCCCGGACCGCGGGTTGGCCGGAGCCGGTCCTCCATCCGCTTGGCCGTCGGGTTGAGGTCCGGGCCGGCCGTGGCCAGGTTCTTGAACGCCTGCGAGTGGGGGTCGTAGGCCGCCCAGACCAGATTCTCCCGGAGCCGGATGAACTCGTACCCGCGGGTTTCCTGGTAGAGCCGCTTCCGGGTCGGGTCCTCCTGGTCGTGGCAGTCCTGGCAGACCGCGACGCCGACCA
>JAIEQN010000835.1 GCA_019747685.1 Gemmataceae bacterium | reverse complement strand
GCGGCCCTGGCGACCCCGCTGGCCAACTTCTTCGCCGGCAACGTGGCCAACCGGGGCGGCATCCGGGTAGCCGCGAAGGACCTGGACGGGGACGCCCGGGCGGACGTGGTGGCCGGCGACGGGGCCGGGGCCGGCACCCGGGTGACCGGCTACCTCGGGAAGGACTTCGCCGGGGCCGGGGCCCCCGAGGCGTTCGGCCTCGACGCCTTCCCCGGGCTCACCGCCGGCGTGTTCGTCGGCTGACCCCGCTAGCACCGTCAAAAGACCGGCATCGGGTCGCCCCGGTAGACGGCATGCGGCCGGCCCTCCGGGTCGTGCCAGTCGGCCGTCCGCGGCAGGCCCAGCGCCGTGTAGACCGTCGCCCCCAGGTTCTCCGGCGTCTGCGGGTCGGTCGCCGGCCGGCCGCCGTGGCGGTCCGACGACCCGACCACCCGCCCGCCCTTCACCCCGCCGCCGGCCAGGAACACCGTCTGCACCGCCCCCCAGTGGTCCCGCCCCGGCCCCTTGTAGTGCTCCGGCAGCGTGCTGATCCGCGGCGTCCGCCCGAACTCCCCGGCCATCACGATCAGCGTCGAGTCCAAGAGCCCACGGTCGGCGAGGTCATCCAGCAGGGCCGACACCGCCCGGTCGGTCGGCGGCAGGAGCTTGTCCTTCAGGTGCGGGAAGGCGTTCCCGTGGGTGTCCCAGGTCTCGTTGTTCCCGAGGTTCACCTGCACCAGGTTCACCCCGGCCTCGACCAGCCGGGCCGCGGTCAACAGCGACCACCCGAAGGCATTCCGGCCGTACCGGTCGAGGTCGGCGGGGGCCGCCCGGCCGAGGTCGAACGCCCGCCGCACCCGTCCGTCGGTCAGGAGCGAGACGGCGTCCTGGCGGGCCCGGTCGAACCCACCCGCGGCCGCGTCGAGCAGCCGCCGCTGGCGGTCGAGTTCCCCGAGCACCCCGGCCCGGCCGGCGAACCGGCCCGCGTCCACCCCCTCAGGGAGCGTCAGGTCGGGCGGGGCGAACCGCGTCCGGGCCGGCTTGTACGGCCGCTCCTGGTGGTCGAACTCGTACTCCGGGAACGCCCCGTAGGCTTTGGGCTCGAATGCCGACGCCTCCAGGAACCACGGGTCGCGGTGCCGGCCCATCGCCCCGGCGAACTGGCCGGGCAGCACCCGGCCGGTGTTGTGGACGAGCCGCTCGGGCAGGACGACCGCCGGCGGCAGGTTGTTCCGCGGCCGGGTCACGGCCCCGGCGACGGCGGCCAGGCTCGGGTGGTCGGTCGGCCGGGGGGCGTTCGCGTCGAACCCGGGCGGGGTGTCCGACCGGCCGGTCAGCATGACGTGGTGGCCGAGCGAGTGGTCGTTGGTCGGGTGGGTGAGCGACCGGACCAGGCACCAGCGGTCCGCCCGGGCGGCCAGCCGCGGCAGGTGCTCGACGATCCGCACGCCGGGGATCGTGGTGGGGATGGTGCCGAACTCGCCGCGGACCTCGGCCGGGGCGTCCGGCTTCGGGTCGAAGCTGTCGTGCTGGGCCAGCCCGCCGGAGAGGAAAACGTAGATCGCCGCCCGGGCCGGGGGGTCGCGGTCGGCCCGGGGGGCGGCCGCCCGGAGCAGCCGCAGCTCGCCGACGCCGAGCCCGAGGAGGCCGGCGGCCCCGGCCT
>JAIEQN010000926.1 GCA_019747685.1 Gemmataceae bacterium | reverse complement strand
CGGCTCGGCGAGGTGGCCGCCGCCCGGCGGGCGTGGCAGGCGGTGGCCGACGGGTTCGGCCCGATCCCGTCCGAAGCCCGCTGGGTTGAGTTATCACGGGCCGGGCTGGCGGCGCTGGACGGTCGGCCGGCCCGGGGCTTCGACCGTCGGGCCCTGGACGCCGCCCTCGCCCACGCCAAAGGCCTGTCCGGGGCCGACGCCGCGCTCGCCGCCCTGGAGGAGCTGACCCGGGACGACCCGGCGGCGGCCGAGCAGGTCCGGGCGGCGCGGATGCGGTGACGGCCGGCCCGGACCGGGTAACACTCTGCCTTAATGACATCGGTCGTTGGTTTCGGCGCAGGGTGTGTGTGTTCCGAAACCCAACCAACCGCCACCAACCTCAGCCCCGATGCCCACCCCGCCCGCCACCGTCGCCGAGTACTGCGGCCTGCTGGCCCGGAGCCAGCTCGTCCGGGCCGAGCAGGTCGAGCCGCTCCGCAAGGGGTGGCTGGACGCCGGCGGGGCCGGGGACGATGTCGACGCCTTCGCCAAGCACCTGTCCGACCGCGGGGTGCTGACCCCGTGGCAGGCGGCGTTCCTCCGCCGCGGCCGGGCCGACGGGTTCGTCCTCGGCGGGTACACCATCCTCGGGCAGGTCGGCAAGGGCCAGATGGGCGGGGTCTACAAGGCCGTCCACGCCCTCGGCCAGACCGTCGCCCTGAAAATCCTCCCCGCCTCCCGGGCGCTCGACCCGCGGATGCTCGGCCGGTTCCGGCGGGAGGCCCGGCTGCTGGTCCGGCTCGACCACCCGCACGTGGTCAAGGCGTTCCAGGTCGGGGAGGCCGGCGGCCGGCACTTCATCGTCATGGAGTACCTGGTCGGGGAGACCCTGGACCGGGTGCTGGCCCGGCGGGGGAAGCTGCCGGCCCCGGAGGCGGTCCGGCTGGTCCGGCAGGCCCTGGCCGGGCTCCAGCACCTGCACGAGAAGGGGATGGTCCACCGGGACCTGAAGCCGGCCAACCTGATGGTCGTCCCCGGGGGCGGGGAGTCGACCCGCCGCGGGGTGGTGAAAATCCTCGACATCGGGCTGGGCCGGGGGCTGATGGGCGACGGGCCGGACGGCCCGGCCGACCTCGGGTTGACGGTCGAGGGGGCGGTGGTCGGGACGCCCGACTACATGGCCCCGGAGCAGGCCCGGGACGCCCGGGCGGCCGACGTCCGGGCCGACGTGTACTCCCTCGGGTGCGTCCTGTACCACCTCTCCGCCGGCCGCCCGCCGTTCGGCGGCGGGGGGGTGATGTCCCAGGTCCTGAAGCACGCCACCGAGCCGCCCCCGCCGCTGGCCGGGTTCGCCCCCGACGCCCCGCCCGGGTTGCAGGCGGTGCTGTCCCGGATGCTGGCCAAGGACCCGGACGACCGGTTCCCGACCCCGGCGGCCGCGTCGGTCGCCCTGGCCGGGTTCGAGGCCCCGGGGGACGACCTCGACCCCGGCCCGACGGCCGTGGTCCCGGCGTACAAGCGGTGGCTGGACAGCCAGTCGCAGATGGAGCTGCCGGACCCGCCCACCCCGGACACCCCGCTCCCGCCGAAGCCGGCCGCCCCGCGGTCGGGGTCGAAGCCGGCGGGCAAGTTCGGGTCCGGGGCGAAGCCGGCCGCCCCGC
>JAIEQN010000608.1 GCA_019747685.1 Gemmataceae bacterium | reverse complement strand
CGTTGGGGGGGGGGGGGCCCGACCGGGGCGGGGGGGGGGGGACCCCCCGCGGTGGGGATACGATCGGGGGGGCCCCCCCCCCCCGCTCGCCAAGATGCATCACTGCATCCGCTCGCCAAGTCACCCGCTCACCCCCCCAGTTCGCCGCGGCGGTAGGGGGCGGTGAAGAAGCGGTCGAGCCGCTCCTTCGAGGCGTCCCCGGTCTTGAACCCCTCGGTGAAGAACTGCACCCGCTGGCGGGACGTGCCGTGGGTGAACTTCTCCGGGTGGACGAACCCGCCGGACCGCTTCTGGAGCCGGTCGTCGCCGATCGCCTTGGCCGAGGTGATGGCCTCCTCGAAGTCCCCCGGCTCGATGAAGTTGGCCCGCTTCCGGGCCGCCTGGTGGGCCCACACCCCGGCCAGGTAGTCGGCCATCAGCTCCAGCCGGACCGACGCCTCGTTCCCAGCTTCCTCGCCGCCCCGGCGGGCGCGGCCGACCATGTCGTTGTACCCGAGCAGGTTCTGGACGTGGTGGCCGACCTCGTGGGCGATGACGTAGGCCTGGGAGAACTCGGCCTTCGACCCGCCCAGCTTGTCCTTCAACTCGTCGAAGAACGTCGGGTCGAGGTACAGGGTGTGGTCGGCCGGGCAGTAGAACGGGCCGACCGCCGCCGGGGCGTTCCCGCACCCGGTCCGGACGGCGTCGGTGAACAGGACGAACTTCGGCTCCTCGTACCGCCGGGTCGGGTAGCCGTTGGCCCGGTTGGCGAACTGGTCGGACCACACGTCCTCGGTCGACTTCAGGATCACCCCGGCGAACTGCTTGTACCTCGGGTCGGGCGGCTCACCCCCGCCCTCGCCACCCCCGCCCCCGGGGCCCCGCATCCCGCCGAGGTCGACTCCGAAGACGAGCCCGAGGATGAGCAGCAACAGGCCCCCGCCGCCGGCCATCGCCACCTTCCCGCCGGACATCCCGCGGCGGTCCTCGACGTTCGAGCTTTCCTCGCCGCCTTCCCATTGCATGACGGTCCCCCCGAACGGCCTGGAGACGAACCCTGGGTGTCAGAGTGCGCAGCCGGTTGCCCCGAGTCAACGGAAGGGGCGAAGTGCGAACGACGTGCCGGCGGGCTGTTCCGGGCCGGACGGCCGGGCTACGGTCACGACTTCGTCGCCTTGACCGCGTGCCGCTTCAGGTCGTCCAGGTCGACGAACTCCAGGGCGTGCATGTGAGTCGCCTCCAGGTCGACCGGGCAGGCGACCCCGGCCTCCAACGACTCCTTCCAGCGGGTGATGCAGACGCACCACCGGTCGCCCGGCTTGAGCCCGGGGAAGCGGTAGAGCGGGAACGGGGTGGTCAGGTCGTTGCCGATCTGCTCCTGGTGCGCCAGGAACTCGGCCGTCACCCGGCAGCAGATGGTGTGCAGCCCCTCGTCGTCCGGGCCGGTGTTGCAGCAGCCGTCCCGGTAGAACCCGGTCAGCGGGTCGGTCGAGCAGGTCTTAAGCGGCCCGCCGAGCACGTTCTTCGCATTCGCCATGATGCCCTCGGGGTCGGAGCGGTGTCCGGCTCGGGGATTAACGGTCGGCTCGGTGGCACAGGCCTCCCGGCCTGTGCTGTTGTGCGGCACAGGCCGGGGGGCCTGTGCCACCGAACCAT
>JAIEQN010000352.1 GCA_019747685.1 Gemmataceae bacterium | reverse complement strand
GGAAACAGGGGGTTCACACCCCCCGCTCGCCGGCCATACCGGCGGAAAAATTCCGTAAATCCCGCCGCCCGGCCGGCGAATGCTCCCTTTGTGTCGGCAACTCGGGCCGCCGCGGAGACGGCCGCCGACCGAACCACACCCGCCGAGACAACGGAGAGGTGGCATGTTCAAGAAGATGATCCTGGTGGCGGTCGTCGGTGCCGTGGCGGTCGCCGCCTTCAAGAGCACCCGGGTCGGGTCGTACGTCCGCAACGAGCTGCGGTCGATCCGGGAGGCGGCCGAGGACCAGGTGTCGCCGGAGCAGGAGATCGCCCGGCTGCGGGGCGAGGTCAAGCTGCTGGACGAGGACGCCCTGAAGGTGGTCAAGCAGTTGGCCCGGCTCCAGTCCGACCAGGCCGACCTGGAGGCCCGGCACAAGGGCCTCCAGGCCCGGGCCAAGGAGACGGCGGCCCGGAAGGACGCCCTGGCGGCCGAGGCCCGGGCGGCCGAGGCGAAGGAGAAGGCCGGGGAGGGGACGACCTTCGTGGTGTTCAACGACCACCGGTACTCGCTGGCCGCCGCCAAGCTCAAGCTGAAGGACCTGGTCCAGGGCGAGAAGGACCTGGCCAAGGAAGTCGCCGTGGTCCAGGCCAAGCTGGACAGCCAGCAGCGGATCGTGGACAAGCTGGAGGCCCAGCGGCTGGAGGCCGGGCGGCTGAAGGCCACCCTGGAGACGACCATCGACGAGCTGGAGGTCGAGTACCAGGCCCTGAAGCTGAAGCAGATGGAGAGCGCGTACCAGACGGACGGCAGCCGGGCGGCCGAGATCAAGGAGTCGGTGGCCGCCCTGCGGAAGAAGCTGGACGTGCAGCGGCGGGAGCTGGCGATGCTCCAGGACGGGCAGGCCCCGATCGGCGAGGCGGCGGTGGCCGAGTCGGTCGACGAGATCGTCGGCGGGGGCAAGGCGAAGGCCGGGTCGGCGGCGGTGGTCGTCACCCCGTCGGTGCCGCCGTCCGACAAGTAACCGCGGGACCGCGGAACGCGGAATCCAGAACCCCGGTCGGGTCGGCCGGGGTTTTTCGTTCGCCGGGCGAGCGTCTCGGGACCCGGGGTTTCACCCCGGGCTACGGTGTGGCAGCCCTTCAGGCTGCGGGGACGGACCCGCCGACCCCGAGGGGGTCGCACCGCGTAGCCCGGGGTGAAACCCCGGGTCGGTTTGGTCCCGCTCGCCCGGACCACCGGACCCGGTAAACTGATCGGTATCCCGGCCCCCTCCCACACCCGTCCCGGCTATGGACCTGTCCCCGTGGCTGACCCTCCGGCAGGTGGCCGACGCGGCCGCCGGCGGCCGCCCGGACGACGCCCACCGGCTCCTGGCCCCGCTCTTGGGCCAGGGCTACCGGAAGGCCGTCCGGCTGGCCCGGGAGGTGGCCAAGGGGTACTGCGGCCGGGCCGCGAAGGCCCTCGACCGGGACCTGCCCGACGCCGCCTGGCGGGACTTGCTCGCCGCCGAGTCGCTGAACACCGGTGAGCGGTGCGTGGCCGACCTGCGGCAGACGCTGACCAAGCTCGGGCTGGCCCAGGCCCGGGCGGCGCTGGAAGCCGGCGACCCGGCGGCCGCCGCCGGGGTCGCGGCCGGGCTGCGGGAG
>JAIEQN010000634.1 GCA_019747685.1 Gemmataceae bacterium | reverse complement strand
CAGGCGACCAGCCCCGGCGGCCCGGTCCCGACCTCGACCGCCCGGGCGACGACCGGGATCAGGGCGGTGACGAACGCCGCCCGGTCGGCGGGCGGCTTCCCCCCGTCGGTGTTCATTCGGCCTCGCGGGTCGGTCCAGGTGTGCGGCCGGCGGGCGAATCCCGGTCGGACAGACGCCCTACGGGGGGGTCGGGGCCACGTCGACGGACGCGGTGTTCGAGGGCAGGCCCTGGAAGTCCTTGGTCTTGGCCGTCACCGTCCCGGCGTCGGTCCCGTCCCGCCGGAGGGTGATGTTCACCGAGAACTTGCCGTCCGCACCGGTGATCGCCGTCTTCCCGCGGGCCGACGGCACCCCGCCGAAGGTGATCGTCAGGTTGGCCGGGGCCTCGTCGACCACCCGGCCGGTGAACCGGAACACCCCGGGCAGGATTTCCTCGGCGGCGAAGTCGACGATCGTGGGGGCGGTGTTCGGCTCGGGGTCCGGGCCCGGGGCCGGCGGGCCCAGGGTGGCCGGGCCGCTGCCGAACCCGGCGGCCGGTGGCTCGGAACCGCCGGCCAAGTTGGCGGCGAGGAGGCCGGCCACGAGGGCGACGGCCAGCGCGGCGGCCGGGCGGGTGCGGCGGGGGGTGGGCACCCGGCCGGGCCGGGTGGCGGTGCGGAGTCGGAAGAACATTGTGGCCGGGGGGATGGGGTCCGGGGGGGGAACCCGCGGCGGGTTCCTGCTCACCGGGTTGATCGGAGACCGCGGCCGGAACCCGCCACGAAAATTCGGGGGCCCGACCCACACAGGCAGGAATGCCTGTGCCACCGGATGATGGCTCTGGTGGCACAGGCATTCCTGCCTGTGCTGGCCCCCTACCGCGGGTCCGGGTCGACGGACCGCAGGTTCATCTGCCGGGCCGACCCCGGGAGCTTGGGCCGCCCGCACACCTGTTCGTACCCCCGGTGGCCGCGGAGGTTCTCCTCCAGAGTCGGCTCCGCCGCGAACTTGCTCGGGTCGTCCCCCAGCCGGGCGGCCGCCGCCAGGAACTCGACCGCCCGGTCCCGGAGCGACGGGTCGAGGTGGGCCGACGCCGCCCACATCCGGGCCGCCTGGAAGTACACCTCGGCCGCCGGCGGGTCGGCCCGGAGGACGACCAGCATGTCGTCCACGCACCCCCGGTCCGGCAGCCGGGCGTCCCGGACGGACGTGCGGAACCGGGCGATCGCCCGGTTGTACCGGGCCGGGACCAGTTCCGGGTCGAGCAGCACGGCCTCGTCCAGCACCTCCAGGGCCAGGCCCGGCTTGCCCCGCTGGAGGTAGGCCGACCCGAGGTTGGTGTACACCGCCGCGTTGCCCGCCCCGGCCGCCACCGCGTCCCGCCCGGCGTCCACCGCCTCCTTGCTCGCCCGCATCGTCAGCCCGTAGGCCAGGTAGGCCAGCGGCCGCGGGCCGGTCGGCTCCAGGGTCACGGCGGCCGCGAAGTCGGCCACCGCCGCCTCCACCCGGCCCTCGGCCACCAGCTCCCGGCCCCGCTGGATGAACTCCTCCGGCGTCCGCGGCTCCGGGGCGTCCGGGGCCGGGTCCGAGGTCCGGACGAACACGAGCAGGGCGGCGGCCGCCACCACCGCCAGCCCGGCGGCCG
>JAIEQN010001099.1 GCA_019747685.1 Gemmataceae bacterium | reverse complement strand
TAGTCGGCCCCGTCGGTCTCGGCCGGGCGGCCGGATCGGACCGCCTCGGCCAGGTGGGCGAGGCACGGCGCCATGCTGGAATGGACGACCGCGTACCGCGGGTCGGCCCACTGGTAGAACGGCGGCGGCACTCGGACGGCATGCGTCCCATCGGTCGTCGTTACTCGCACCCAGCAATCCGGCGTCACCTCGATCGACCCCCGCTCGCCCTCGATGAACAAGAGGGTTTCGGGAAACGATTCACGTTCGAGCGGCGTGCCGGCGTAGGCCAGGTTGACCGTCACCGCCGTCTTGCCGCTGTTCATCCGCAGGTGGACACTGGCCACGTCCTCGCCCCGCACGTCGGGCCGGACGGTCGCCGTCTGGCAGTACACCCGGTCGGCTTCGCCGAAGTAGGACCGGGCCAGGTCGAGGAGGTGGCAGCCCAGGTCGGCGATGATGAACTCGGCGAGCGACTTCAGGGTCGGCTGGTTGGCGAACACGTCGAAGCCGGACAGGAAGTCGAGCCGGGCCCGGAACGGGGTGCCGATCGTCCCGGCGGCCAGCACCTCCTTGACCCGCCGCAAGGGGGCCTGCCACCGCCAGTTCTCGTGGACGGCGAACCACGCCCCGGCCCGGGTCGCTTCGGCGACGAGCGCTTCGCACTCGGCCGGCGTCTCGGCCATCGGCTTCTGACAGATCACCGGCACCCGCTTTTCCACGGCCAGCCGGACGAGCGGGGCGTGGGCCGGCACCGCCGCGATGACATCCATAACGCCCGGCCGCTGGCGGTCGATCATCTCGGCCGGGTCGGCGTAGGCCACCGCCCCGAGCCGGCCGGCCAGCCGCTCGGCCTTCCCGCGGTCGGGGTCGCTGACGGCCACGACCCGGACGCCCGGCACCTCACCCCAGGCGGCGGTCTGGTAGCCGGCCCAGAACCCGGCCCCGGCGACGGCGACCCGCAGCTCGGCCATCGCTCACCCCTTCAGGAACAGGCCCACCGTCTCGCGGGTGACGGTATAGGTGCCGGTGTTGTAGTTGACGGCGACGGGGGAGACGCCCGCGGCCGCGTCGTTGCTGGTGAACTTGATCGGGCTGTGGACGTAGTCGTGCAGGACCTTCACCCCGAGGTACGTAAAAAGCTCCCGCTTCTGGCCGACGCAGGCCGTCAGGAAGCCGTCCCGGAGGAGCCGGAGGTGCTGGGCCTCGGCCTCCACGCAGGTCGCCACGATCTGCCTGGCCCTCCCGGCTTCCTTGATCGCCTGGCCCATCCCCGGGCCGCTCTCGCTGTCGAACCCGGCCATGCCGACGAGGTCCGGCCGGGCCTGGAGCAGGCCGGCCGCGACCTTCGCCGCCTCGGCCTGGTTCCCCTTGTCCTGGAGCGGCTCCAGGACCGTGACCCCGGGGAGCTTGCCGACGACCGACCGGAAGCCGTTGAAGGCGGCGATGTCGATGGCCTGCTCGATCAGCCCGAGCATGGCGACCTCGCCCCGGCGGCCGCCCAGGGCCCGGGCCATCGCCTCCCCCTGCCGGACGCCGAGGTCGTACCAGTCGGTGCCGATGAACGCCAGCCGCTTGCTCCCGGGCACGTCGGCGTCGACGCAGACGACCGGGACGCCCGAGTCGATGGCCTTGTTGATGGC
>JAIEQN010000069.1 GCA_019747685.1 Gemmataceae bacterium | reverse complement strand
TGGTCGTCGCCAACTTCCCGGCCCACTTCACCCCGGAGGCGGCCAAGCGGCTGGTCAGCATCGCCCAGAGCGGCCCGGCCTGCGGGGTCTGCACGCTGGTCAGCGTGGACGCGAAGGCCGAGCTGCCCCGGGACTTCCGGCTGGCCGACCTGGAGGCCCCGGCGTTCACGCTGAACTGGCGGGACGGCCGGTTCGCCCCGAAGGACCCGGCGTTCGCCCCGTTCCCGCTGACGGTCGGCGGCCCGCCCGACCCGGCGTCGATCGCGCAGTTGGTCCAGCGGGTCGGCAAGGCGAGCAAGGAGTCGGTCCGGGTGGAGGTGCCGTTCGAGTACATCGCCCCGAAGCCGGACGAGGTCTGGCGGGGGTCTGCTGCGAAGGGGTTCGAGGTCCCGGTCGGCCGGGCCGGGGCGACCCGCCGGCAGGTGTTCTCGCTCGGCCGGGGGACGGCCCAGCACGCCCTCGTCGCCGGCAAGACCGGGTCGGGGAAATCGACGCTACTCCACGCCCTGATTACGAACCTGGCCCTGAACTACAGCCCCGAGGAGGCCGAGCTGTACCTGATCGACTTCAAGGAGGGGGTCGAGTTCCAGTGGTACGCCGAGTACCGGCTGCCGCACGCCCGGGTGGTGGCCATCCAGAGCGAGCGGGAGTTCGGGCTGAGCGTCCTCCAGCGGCTCGACGGCCTGCTGCGGGAGCGGGGGGAGAAGTTCCGGGCGGCCGGGGTGAACGACCTGGCGAGCTACCGGGCCGCCCGGCCGGACGAGGTGACGTCGCGGATCCTGCTCGTGGTGGACGAATTCCAGCAGTTCTTCGTCGAGGACGACAAGCTCGCCCAGGAGGCGTCGCTGCTGTTGGACCGGCTGGTCCGGCAGGGGCGGGCGTTCGGGCTGCACGTCCTGCTCGGGTCGCAGACGCTCGGCGGGGCGTACTCGCTGGCCCGCAGCACCATCGACCAGATGGCCGTCCGGGTGGCGCTGCAGTGCTCGGACGCCGACGCCCAGCTCATCCTGAGCAAGGACAACACGGCGGCCCGGCTGCTCTCCCGCCCCGGCGAGGCCATTTACAACGACCAGAACGGGCTGGTCGAGGGGAACGACCCGTTCCAGGTGGTGTGGCTGTCGGAGGAGAAGCGGGAGGAGCTGCTGAAGGGGCTGGGCGAGCGGGCCGACGGGAAGTACCCGCCGCCGCTGGTGTTCGAGGGGAACCGGCCGGCCGAGGTGGCGGACAACCCGCGGCTGGCCCGGGCGCTGGAGCAGCCGGCGGCGGCGAAGGCCCCGGCCGCGTGGCTCGGCGACCCGGTGGCCATCAAGGAGCCGACGGCGGCCGTCTTCCGCCCGGTCGGGGCGGCCAACCTCTTGCTCATCGGCCAGAACGAGGAGGCGGCCCGGGGGCTGTTCGCCGCCGCCCTGGTCGGGCTGGGGGCACAAGTTCAAGGACCCCTCCCCCCGGCCCCCTCCCCCGGGGGGAGAGGGGGAGAAGAACAAGAGACCCCACCCCCTAACCCCCTCCCCCACAGGGAGAGGGGGGACAAGGCGGGGGCCGCCGGATTTCCCCCCCCTCTCCCTGTGGGGGAGGGGGCCGGGGGGGGTGGTTCTGTTTCCGACTCCCCCTCTCC
>JAIEQN010001003.1 GCA_019747685.1 Gemmataceae bacterium | reverse complement strand
GCAAGAACTGGAGGAAGAGCGGGCGTAACCCCGATCCCTTCCCCTGCCACATCTCCACATCACTGTCTGCCCTGTTTACCCCATTGATGCCGTCTCGGCACAGCGAGCAGGCCGACCGCCTCGACCCAGTCCCGAGGATTGGGCCAGTTAAGGGGCACGAACGCCGCGGTGAAGGGCGATCGCTGCACCAATTGAAACAGAAAAACCTCCGGGACGGCCCGGAGGTTTGGTGCAGAGTTTGGTGCACAGCCGAAAGTCGCCGTCACGAAACCCTTGTTTTTCAAGTACACCCGAGAGGATTTGAACCTCTAACCCTCGGTTCCGAAGACCGAGCGATGGTGTACGCCTTTTCAAGGCGATTCGCGTTTCGCCCGTGCGAAACGACGTTTCTGGCGTCTCTGGCGTGTCCCGAAACTCCCCCGCTGCGGCCGTCAGGCCCACGGTTGGCCCACGGCCCGGCCCATCGCCCCGGGTGGATGATTCATCCGGCCCGCGGGTGCGGACCGTCCGCACCCTTGACCGGCGGCGTAGACTGCTGTTCAGGTGAGGGGTATCAACGAAATCACCCGGGCTGCCGGCAAGCAAAACCCGGGTGATTCGTGCGGTAACAGACGGCCACATCATACGGCACGCCTGTCCACCAATCAAGCCCCTCGCGAACAACCATGCTTGCCCGACAGCCCCCCGACTGGGCACCCTGCGCTCCCGACAGGTGATGGGTTTCGCGGCCCTCGGGATACACCGTCCAGCGGTGGCTCGGATCGCCCGCATGAGGGCGAGGTTACCGGCCGGAGTGACTCCGGGAGAGGCCCACGGGCGCTCTCCCCGCAACCAGAAGGTTGGGCGCGCCACCTGAGACGTGGGGCGCTTGCTGGCGGGAACCTGCGTCGACGCCCGGGCGGTCCGGGCGGCAGCCACCCTTCCTCGTAGCGCCGAGGCACCCGGATTGGCTCCGGGTGGCCGGGGACCTCACACCCGGACGTGCGGGCGCTCTACAAGTGCAGCGGGGGACGTATACCCCCCGTGCGCGCACTGCGGCGCACAGGTGGCGAAGAACGACGCCGGAGTGAGGGGGTGCGCAGGGGACACGGGGCGGGCCGGTCCGCGGGGCAAGAGGGGGTGGCGGACGGGGCGGAGCCGGCGACCGCGGGCCGCGACGAGAGGGAGGCCGGAGGCCAACACAGCCACCGAATACCGGGCGCAGCGCGCGGGGCGGACGGGAGCAGAATTGAGGCGCGCGGCCCGGGGCTGAAGACGCGCGCCGGACCCGGGGGCGATGATGCGAACGTCACACGACAGGGTAGGCGAGAGGGCCGACTTGCTGGCCGCGATCCGGGCCGCGACCACCCAGGGCGAGCTGAACGACCTGGCCGAGCGGGCGCGGCGGCTGTGCGACCGCGAACCCGGGGCGCTCGACGTCCTGGCCCCGGCCCTGACCCGGCGGCGGGAGGAGATCGAGCCGGGGTACTGGGCGAACTGGTGAGTGCCCCTCTTTCCGGCGTCCCTCTTCGGGCGCGCCGCTCACGGGTGCGGACGGTCCGCACCCTACAATACCCGTAGACGGTTATGGCGCGGATGAATCATCCACCGATGAAGGTGTGCGGGGGC
>JAIEQN010000569.1 GCA_019747685.1 Gemmataceae bacterium | reverse complement strand
GAAGGCCCTGGCCAACCCGGACAAGACGCTGGCCAGCGTCGCCGACCTGAAGGCCAAGAAGGCCGGGCAGGCGACGCCGTGAACCGCCGCACGTCTGCCGCCCGCCTGCTGCTCGCCGCTGGCGCCGGGGTGCTTCTCGCCGGCTGGGCCGCCGGGCGGCTGCCCCGGCCCGACGCCCCGCCGGCCGACCCCGCCCGGGTGTTCGAGCAGCGCATCCTGCCGATCTTCAAGTCGCCCGACCCGTCGAGCTGCGTCCAGTGCCACTTGGCCGGCGTCGACCTGAAGCACTACATCCGGCCGTCCCACGAGGAGACGTTCCGGTCCCTCCGCGATCAAGGACTGCTCGACCTCGACCGACCGGCGAAGTCGAAGATTCTGACCCTCATCCAGATGGGGGCCGACGACAAGGCCGGGGCCGAGCTGATCCCGGCCAAGGCTCGCAAGGCCGAGTACGAGGCGTTCGCGGCGTGGATCGCGGCGAGCGCCGCCGACCCCAAACTGCGGGCCGCCCCGAAGCTCCCGGCCGCCGACCTCGCCGGCCCAAAACGGCCCGTCGAAGTCGTCCGCCACGCCCGCACCGACCGGCTGCTGGCGTCGTTCGAGCAGACCGTCTGGGCCATGCGGTTCCGCTGCATGGGGTGCCACACCGAGGGGACGCCGGAGAACAAGAAGCTGGTGGACGAACACGGCGAGCGGGTCGCCTGGATGAAGGCCACACCCGCGGCGACGCTGGCGTACCTCCGGGCCAGCAACCTCATCGACCCGGACGAGCCCGAGAAGAGCCTGCTCCTCAAGAAGCCATTAAACGCCGTGAAGCACGGCGGCGGCCAGAAGTTCCTCACCGGCGACCAGGGGTACAAGGCCTACCGGGCGTTCCTGGAGGACTACGCGAAGGTCGTGAAGGACCAGTACCCGGACGCCAAGTCGTTGCCGAAGCCGGACGCCGGGCCGCTCCGGTTCGGGACGGACATCTGGGTCAAGCTGACCGACACCCCGCCGGCCTGGGCCGACAAGTACGTCCGGGTGGACGTTTATGCCTGGGACGCCGCGAAGAAGGCGTGGGAGGCGGAGCCGGTCGCCACCACCGACCGGCGGGTCTGGGGCGGCGGGAAGCTCTGGCAACACAACCTGACGCTCCAGGCCCCGAGGGGGTCGGACCGGGCGAAAGCCTGGCAGGCCGGGCCTCCCGCCCTCCCGAAGGGGCGGTACTTGCTCAAGGTCTACGTCGACCGGGCCGACCGGCTGGCCGCCGACTGGACGGCCACCCTCGGCGAGGCCGATGCCGCCGGGTCGGTCGAGGTCGAGTCGGCCTGGCCGAGCGGGTACGGCCGGATGACCGCCGCCGATGCCCGGCGGGTGACGAAGTAGGCGGCCGGGGCGGGTTTGCTGAAACCCGCCGGCCGGTGGCCGGGGTAGACTCCGGCAGCGGCACCGCCCCGCACCCGGAACCGACCCCATGCGCCGCCTCGCACTCCTCGCGGTTCTCGCCCTCGGGCTCGGGGGTCTCACGACCCCCGCTCGCCTGACGGCCGCCGACCGCCCCGACCCGCTCCGCCTCGTCCCGGCGTCGGCCCAGTTCACCCTGACCGTCGACCACCCGCGGGAGCT
>JAIEQN010000195.1 GCA_019747685.1 Gemmataceae bacterium | reverse complement strand
AGGCGGCCGCGGCCCGGCGGGCGGCCAGGGCCAGCCACCCGGCCGCCTGGCGGCCCACCTCCCCGGGGGGCGGGGTGCGGAAGTCGAACACGGCCGGCGTCATTGAACCACGAATTCCTCGAACAGGACTTCTTTTAACTTGCTGTCGCCGTCCGGGTAGAGGATGTCGTCGAACTTCTCCAGAATTTCCCGCTGGAGCTTGGCCACCCCGACCGACCCGCCCACGTCCTTCAGCCCCTTCCCGGCCAGGTGCCCGATGATCTTGC
This sequence comes from Gemmataceae bacterium, assembly GCA_019747685.1. Taxonomy (GTDB): domain Bacteria; phylum Planctomycetota; class Planctomycetia; order Gemmatales; family Gemmataceae; genus Urbifossiella. The sequence continues at coordinate 1,337 of JAIEQN010000195.1, read as the reverse complement.
TCTTCATCGCCGCCTTGTGCTTGGTGACCAGGGCGGTCATCGGCTTCTCGTCGTGGCCGTCCACCTTCAGGGCGATCTTCACCCGCAGGTACCGGGACATCCGGTCCTCGGACAGGTTGACCACGAGGTCCCCGAACGGGACGGACACGGCGTCCAGGTCGGCCCCGTGCTTCGGCTTCGCCTTGCCGTGGGCCTCCTTGCCGAACAGGGCCGGGACGTTCACGAACATCGGGACCGCGACCCCGCCGCCGACCGCGAGGACCGAGACCACGATCAGGGGGAGTTTACCACGCCTGGGCTTGGCCGGGCTAGCCGAAGCGGGAGCGGGCGGGGCGACGGCGGCCATGGTGCGGATTCCTCGGTACGGTGGGCATCACGTCGCGTCCGTGCGGGTTAACGTCCTGGCGAGCGGGGGCCGTCAGGCCCCCGGTCCTTCGGGCCCAAAGGGGGCTGACGGCCCCCGCGCGCCCCATCCCTGCGGGCATTCGTTCCCCGGCAAGCCCCCGTCGCGATCGGCCGCCACCCCGGGGACGGGCAGCCCGACCAGGGCGAGGACCGCCTCGTGGCAGACGAACCGCTGGAACAGGGCCGGGCTCTCCAGGGCCAGTTGCTCGGCGAAGCTGTCGTCACTGGCGATCACGTGGTTCCGGACGACCCAGCTCGGCCGCTCCTTCGGCCGCTGCCGGTAGTACGCCCGGACCCGGTCGGCGATCCGCTGGTCGGTGGTGTCCCACAGCCCGTCCACCGACCCGACCACCTTGGCCCGCAGGGGGGCGACCGCCTGGACCACCAGCCCGAGCCGGGGCCGGGGGTACGGCGAGTACTGGGTGACGGTCGCGGCCACCACCACGTCGGCCCGGGCGCTGCGGCCGATCTCCAAGAGCAGGGCCTCGTCGAACCGGCCGGACCGGTGGACGGCCTGGCTGAGCCGCCCCTGGTCGTCCGGCGGGGCGGCCACCACCTCGAACCGGCCGAGCTGCTGGAGTTCGGACCGGAGGGCGTCGGCGACCTCCCGTCCGGCCCGGGTGTACGGGGCCTCGTTGAGCAACGGTAGCACCAGAACCCGGTCCACGCCGGCCCAGTCGAACCCGTCCTGGTGGAACTGGCTGAACGTCGGCGGCCCCGGCGGGAGCGGCTCCCGGGCGGCCTTGATCTCCCGCACCCGGTCGGCCACCCGGTCGACCAGGTGGCAGCCGACGGCGGCGACCAGTCCGACGCCCGCCACGAGGACGAGGCGTGCCGACCGGAGCTTGCCGGGGCGCGGGTCGGTCCCGAAGGGCTGGGTCACGGCTCCCTCCCGGTGGCCGGCCGGGCGGGCGGGGCCTGGAGGAGCTTCT
>JAIEQN010000263.1 GCA_019747685.1 Gemmataceae bacterium | reverse complement strand
GTATGAATCCTAGCCGGGCGGTCGTCCGGGTGTCAAGAAAATTGTGCGGGATTTTTGTTCCGGTGTGGCCGGAGAATCGAGGTCACGCCCGAACGGCCGCGGCCGGGGGCATTCGTTTCGTCGCAGGGTATCTGGCGTCCGAAACCAAACCACCCGGGCCGGTATCAGGCCGCCCGCCGCTCCTCCCGCTTGAGCCACTTCTGCATCCCCAGCAGCTCGGCCTCCCAATCCCGGCCGAACCGCCGCTTGCCGAAGGCGTCGTACAGCAGGTCGAGGGTTTCGATCAGGGCACGGAGTTGGGTGGCCCGCTCGTCCAGCTTGGCCCGGGCGTCGGAAATGTCCTCCGGCGGGGCCGGCAGCTTCAGCCCGGCCACCGCCAGCGTCTCGGCGTGCAGGGCCAGCTCGTACTGCTGGTCGTGCCGGACGAGGGTGAGGCCGACCTTCCGCGGCAGCTTGCCGCTCTGGATCGCCCGCCGGGCCTCCGGCAGCCGGGTCGGCCCCTCGTGGCTGATCGTCTCGTGCCCGGTCTGGCCCCGCGGGCACTCGAGCGTCAAGGAGCGAGCCAGCATCAGCGTCAGGTCCGAGCCGTCTTCCAGGGTGATCGTGTCAGCCTCAATGTCGGTGAAGTACCACAGCCAGAGGAGGAACTCGTTACCCAGGAAGTCGCGGCTACTCTCGTCGGCGATCCAGGCCACGTCGTCCGGCGTCACCCCCGGGACGAACGCCGACGGGCCGCTGTCGTCCACCTGCCGGGTCCGCTGGTGGAGTTCGGCAAGGTGGTACGCCCTGCGGCCGGCGGTGACGCACTCCAGCCCGACCCCGAACGTCTGCTCGAACAGGCTGCACAGCCGATCGACCTGGGTGAGGGCGGTGGCCCCGAACAGGACCTCGTTCGACAGCTTGTCCCACAGCACCGGGATGCACTTCCGCTTGCGGAACCGGCCGTCCTTGGCCTCGTCTTCCAGCCGCTCGCGGGCGATCTCCTTGGCCTCCCGCCGCTGCTTGCCGCTGGCGAACCCGCTCGGGTTGTTCTTGGACAGCGCCTTCAGCTCGACCGCGGTGTAGGCCCGCAGGAGGTCGCTCGGCAGCTTGTCGACGTCGACCCGCAGCTCGAAGTGGAGGCAGTCGTTGATGATGTTCTTGGCCAGGTCGAAGTCGGTGTCGAGGACGTGGTCCCCGGCCGTCCAGCCGGTCTCGACCCCGTCCGCGGAGGCGATCCGTTGCCGCCCGGCCCGGCGGTCGGCCAGCCGGTCGAGGTGTTCCTCGGTGAACAGCCGGGGGGCCGGGCCGTTCACCTTGAACCGGAGGAAACTCGCCCGCCCCGAGAAGAACCCCATCACGCCCTCCTACCCGGACCGACGGCCGGCGACTGGCCAAATATTCAGTATAGAAGCCGGCCAAAAAAGAAGGCGTGCCCGGCCGGGGCACGCCTGCAAGGGGCCGCATCGGGAGCGTCAGCCGACGAGCACGGCGTCGCTCACCTCCGCGTCCTTGCGGCGCATCTCCTCCTGGATGATCGGGTGCCAGGCCCGGTCGCGTGAGTCGGCCGGGACGTAATTCTCCCGGGCCCACCGGCGGAGCCGGAATTCCTCGATCGGGTC
>JAIEQN010000827.1 GCA_019747685.1 Gemmataceae bacterium | reverse complement strand
TCGCCGGGAGGCTCGCCCTCCCAGAAGCCCGCGGCTCGGCGGGAGCCTCGCCCTCCCGAACGGACCTCCCGGACCTGCTCCTCAGGTCGGCGACAGCGGGTTGTGCGGGCCGAACGTCCGGTGCGGGGTCGGGGCCGCCGGCTGGCCCGGCCCGAGCCGGCCGAACGCCACCACCGCGATGTCGTCGTTCTGGGGGCGGCCGTTGGCGTGCCGTCGGACCGCCTGGACCAGCCGGTCCCCGGCCTTCCGCGGGCGGGCCGCCTCCGGGGTGTCGGCCGCCAGCGCCCGGTCGGCCGCGTCCGCCCCGAACATCGCCCCGCCCGGGTCCATCGCCTCCGTCACCCCGTCGGTGAACAGGGTCAGGGCGTCCCCCGGGGCGAGGGCCACGTCCCGGGACTCGTACTCGTACCCGGCCATCACCCCCAACGGCACCCCGGTCGCCTCGTCGGCGATGCCGTCGCACGGGGGCCCGCCGGCCGCCCGGCACAGCCGCGGGTTCAGGTGCCCGGCGTTGACCACCCGGGCGACGTGGGCGGCCGGGTCGAGGACCACCGCGGCCAGGGTCACGAACCGGTCGGCCAGCCCGCCCCGGATCATCTGGTCGTTGAGCAGGCTGACGGCCCGGGCCGGGTCGTCCGGGTGGGTCAGGAACCCGTACCGGGCCTCGCTGGAGAGCTTGGCGACGAGCAGGGCCGCCGGCACCCCCTTGCCGGCCACGTCGGCGACGACCACCGCCAGCCGCCCGCCCGGCAGCGGGATGAAGTCGTAGAAGTCCCCGCCGATCGACTGGGCCGGGGAGTACAGCGAGTAGAACTCGTACCCGGCGACCTCCGGGATGTGCTGGGGGAGGAACCCGAGCTGCACCGCCCGGGCCAGCTCGATCTCCTTCTGCTCCTTCTCCCGGGACACCACCTGCTCGTGCAGCTTGGCCTTCTCCAGGGCGACCGCGGCCAGGTTGGCCACGATCGTCAGCAGGTTCAGGTCCTCCTCCTTGAACCTCTTCGTCCGGTCCTGGGTGTCGACCTGGAGGGCCCCCAAGGCCGCCCCCTCGGCCGTCACCACCGGGACGCACATGACGGACCGGATCTTGAACTCGGCGATGGACGCGGCCGGGCCGAGGGCGGCGTCGGTCGAGGCGTCCTCGATCAACAGCGACTGGTGCGACTCCAGGGCCTTCTTGATGATGGTCCGGCTGAACCGGGTGTCGTCGAGCCCGGGCCGGCGGGCCCGCTGGGCCTTCGGGATCGGCCGGCCGGTGTCGTCCAGCAGGATCACGAAGCAGCGGTCGGCCTGCTTGAACACCCCGAGCAGCGTCTCGGCCAGCTTCCCCAACAGCGGGTCCAGCTCCAGCGTCCGGGACAGCTCGGTGCTGATCTCCAAGAGGGCCCGGAGCCGGTCGGACGGCTGGACCTCCAGGAAGTGCTGGGCGTTGACCCGGCTCCCGGTGGCCTCGATCGTCGTCATCCCGCTCGACTCTTCGTCCTCCGGCTTCTCCGGGGTCATGTACTCGGGCAGCGGGGGGGGCGGCGGGGGCGGGGGCGGGGCCTTCACCCGCTCGGCGTGGTAGCGGAACAGGAAGTCGCAAATCTTGATCCGGTCG
>JAIEQN010000593.1 GCA_019747685.1 Gemmataceae bacterium | reverse complement strand
TCGCGGGGCTGGTCCTGGTGCTGGTCCTGCCGCGGGGGTAATTGCGGCCCCGGCCGGGTGGCCGGGGCCACCCGTTGTCCGGTATGGAGGCACAGGCCTCCCGGCCGGTGCTGTCTTCTCGGTGGCACAGGCATTCTTGCCTGTGCGGCTAACTACCACGTCCACTGCACCCCGAAGCTGACCCCCTGGGCGAAGAAGTCGGTGCCGTTGAGCTGCGGGGCCGGCCGCGGCGTCCCCGGCAGCGGGGCCGCCCCGCCCGGCAGGAAGTTCGGCACCCGGGCCGCGTCCACTACCGGGTCGATCACGTTCGCCGGCCGCAAGACGCTCGACAGGTACAGGAAGTTGTACCCGACGAACACCCGGCAGTGGTTCGTCACGTGGTACCCGACGTTCACCCCGACCTCGGGCAACACGGCGAACCGGTCCCGGCCGAACGTCCCGATGTTGGCCCCCGGCTGGGCCAAGAGGCCGCCCTGGAACTGGGCCACCCGGCCGTCCGGGAACCCCTGCAACTGGCTGCCGCCGATCTCGGCCCGCTGGAACACCGTCCCGAACGCGATGCTGGCCCGGGTCTCGGCGAACCACCGGCCCCGGCGGACCTCACCCGTCAGCCCGACCTGCCCGCCGTGGAAGTCGTTCGTCGTCCGGAACTTGTCCGTGACCGACGCGAACGGAGCACGCCCGGCGGCCAGCAGCGTCGGGTCGAGGATCACCCCGGCCTCGGTGACGGTCAGCGTCTCGTTGAAGTTCAAGTACCGGTAGCCGACCAGCCCGTCGAGCCGGCTGCACCCGGTCCCCCAGAGCCGCCGGCGGAAGTTCGCCTCGGCCCCCCAGAGGGTGTTTTCGAGCTGCACCGACACCCCGCCGGCGAACTGCCCGGGTGCCCCGATCACGTCCGTCAGCGGCCCGGCCGGGACCGTCACCCCGTTCCCCAGGTCGATCGGGTTCGGGTTAAAGAACGGCCGACCCAGGACCGGGAAGGTGGCCGAGTTGGTGGTGAACGACGACCCGTTGCGGCCGAGGAAGAAGAACCGGCCGTCGATGCCGCGGCACTGGTTGTCGTCGAACCACCACCCGCCGCCGAACCGGCCGCCGGAGTGCAGCGTTTCGCCGAACGACCCGGAGAAGATCGGGACCGGGGTGGTAATCACCCCGCCGGGGACCGGCAGCGGGCCGGTCGCGGCCTGCACCGGGAGCTGGGTGCTGCGGGTCCACCACAGCAGGTACTCGCCGCTCGCCCACCAGCGGTCGGTGCCGCACCCGAGGAGCCGGTTCAGGGCCGGGAACCCGTGCCGGGCACCGCCGCCGTAGAGCGGGGCGTCGAGGTCCGGGGTCGGGCATCCCGCCCCCGGGCACGGGCCGGCCGGCCCGACCGACGGGATGCCGGGGACGGCCCCGGGGCCGACCTCGATCGGGTAGCCGTACCCCCCGGGCTGATAGCCGTACCCCTCGGGGACCACGATCGGACCGGTCGCGCCGACCGGGAGCGGGTCGTTGACGAGGCTGATGCTCGGACCGGCCGGGATCGACCGGGGGCCGGCCAGCGGGGCGGCCCGGGTGCCGGGCGGCGGGCCGAGGCTCGGGAGCTGGGTCGCCAGCG
>JAIEQN010000190.1 GCA_019747685.1 Gemmataceae bacterium | reverse complement strand
CACGGGCTCGGCAGCCGCAACCAGGTCCGGGACGCGGCCGCGAAGGTGAAGCTGAGCTACCACCCGGACCGGTGCGGCGACCTGCTGGTGATCCCCAGGCCCGGGGTGCAGATCACCCCGTACCCCGAGGGGACGATTCACGGCAGCCCGCATCCCTACGACACCCACGTCCCGCTGTTGGTGTTCGGGGCCGGGGTGCCGAAGGCGGGGAAGGTGGACCGGCGGGTGTCGATGCTGGCGGTGGCCCCGGTCCTGGCCCGGGCCCTCGGGATCGACCCGCCGGCCGGGACCGCCGAGAAGGTGCCGGCCGAGATAACCGGGGCCAAGTGAAGCCCGGCCGCGTCACGGCCCGTGGTCGTGAATGATCTCGCACAGCTTGCCCAGCACCTTCCCCTCCCGGGTCGCGGTGACGCCCTTCGGCAGCGGGACGTTGTTCACGAACAGGGCGAGCTGCAGCTCGGTCCCGGCTTTCGTCGTCATCACCCCGGCCAGCGCCTTGCTCTTGAGCAGGAACCGGCCGTTGGCCACGTCGTCCCAGATCAGCGTCCCGGTCTTGGCGAACACCTTCCCCCGGGCCGGGCTGTCGGCCCCGACCGTCTCGGCCAGCGTCCCGTCCACCCCCAGGACCGGCAGCCCGGCCTTGTAGGCGGCCCACTCCGGCCGCCCGGCCATCCCGCGGAGGAGCTGGACCGTCGCCCGGGGCGAGACGAAGTCCGACGGGGCCCCGCCGGCCCCGCCGCCGAATGACACCGCGTTGACATCGACCCCCAGTTCCTCCAGTATGCGGCGCTCCTCCCGCAGCCCGGCCTCGGCCGTCCGCTCGCCCTTCGCCACGGCCACCAGGCACGGCAGGGTGCTGGCGTACAGGTTGTGGCTGACCTTCAGCGTCACCGCCACCGCGTCCTTGAACGAGGCCGAGGTGTAAGCCCCGACCTTCGGCAGCCGGGCGTAGTCGTCCCGCGGGGGGAGGGCCCCGCCGGCCGGCCGGAGGACGGCCGCGGCGGTGGCGACCCCGGCCCGCCGCAGGGCCTCGACGAACAGGGTCCGGGCGACCACGGCCGGCTCCTCCAGCGGGTAGATGCGGACCAGCGGCTTGCCCCCGGCCGGCACCCGCCCGCGGACGGTGAACTGGTTCGGCCCGACCCGCCGCAGCTCCAGGGTGGTCGCCGAGCCGGCCGGGCCGGTGGCGACGGCCGCGTCCATGTGGTACGCCGCCGACTCCGGCCGGGCCGCCACCTTGGCCGGCTTGCCGTCCGCGTCCGCCGGGGTGACGACCACGTCCACCACGTTGTCGTTGACCACGACCGGGGTGACGAGGTCCGGCCCGCTGCCGCTGCCGCGGGTCGGGGCGAACAGCCGGTCGTCCACCAGGACCTCCCCCTCGACCCGGGTGATGCCGGCCCCCTTGACCTGGTTGGCCAGGGCGTCGAGCCCGGCCAGCGGGTCGGTGTCGGTCAGCTCGGCCTCGGCCAGCCCGCTGTTGGCGTAGGTGTGGTCCTTGTCCTTGAACGCGGTCTTGCCCGACTTGTCGGCCCGCCCGCCGAGCGTCAGGTCGCCCCCGGCGACGAGGATCAGGTCGCCCAGCAGCCGGCCCTTCC
>JAIEQN010000973.1 GCA_019747685.1 Gemmataceae bacterium | reverse complement strand
GGCGTCAAGAAGTACAAGCCGACCTCGCCGGGCCGCCGGGGCGGGAGCGTGTCCGACTTCGCGGACTGCACCTACCCGCGGGAGAACCGGCCGGAGAAGTCGCTGCTCACCCCGCTGCCGAAGACCGGCGGGCGGAACCACCACGGGATCATCACCGCCCGGTTCCGGGGCGGCGGCCACAAGCGGATGTACCGCCAGATCGACTTCAAGCGGAAGCGCGACGGGGTCGAGGCGGTCGTCGTCCAGGTCGAGTACGACCCGAACCGCAGCGCCCGGATCGCGCTCTTGGAGTACCCGCCGGACGAGCGGTACGAGAACAAGCGGGCGTACATCCTGGCCCCGCTCGGCCTGAAGGCCGGGGACAAGGTGATGTCCGGGGAGACCGAGGCGGTCGAGCCCCGGCCGGGCAACTGCATGCCGCTGTGGAAGGTCCCGATGGGGATGACCGTCCACAACATCGAGCTGACCCCCGGCCGGGGCGGGCAGATTTGCCGCAGCGCCGGGTGCTCGGCGACGCTCTCGGCCCGGGAGAAGGACTGGGCGCAGCTGACCATGCCCAGCGGCGAGGTCCGGCGGGTCTCCAGCAAGTGCCGGGCGACGATCGGCAGCGTGTCCAACCCGGACCACATGAACATCAGCATGGGCAAGGCCGGGCGGATGCGGTGGAAGGGCCGCAAGCCGCACAACCGCGGCACCTCGATGAACCCGACCGACCACCCGCTGGGCGGGGGCGAGGGGCGGAGCAAGGGCGGCCGCCACCCGTGCTCCCCGACCGGGGTGCCGGCCAAGGGCGGCAAGACCCGCAACCGGAAGAAGCCGGGGAACAAGGCGATCGTCCGCCGCCGCCCGGCCGGCAAGCACCAGAAGAACAGCTAGTGACGGGCACAGGCGTTCCTGCCTGTGCGAGGGTGCGGGGAAAATCAACTGGTCGGCCGGGCCGGCGGTTCGTAAGGTAGTCCGTCCGGGTCCGACCGTGCCGGAACGGCGGGTCGGCCGGGCGTAACGGGACAGAAGACGCATGAGCCGGTCGCTGAAGAAGGGCCCGTACGTCGACCTGCGGCTGTTGGCCAAGGTCGACCGGCAGGGGGCCAACAAGGAGCCGATCAAGACCTGGGCCCGGGACTGCACCATCGTCCCCGAGTTCATCGGGGCGACGTTCCTGGTCCACAACGGCCGGCAGTTCCTCCGGGTCTACTGCACCGAGGAGATGGTCGGGCACAAGCTCGGCGAGTTCTCCCCGACCCGGACGTTCAAGGGGCACAGCGGCGGCAAGGCCAAGAAGTAGTGGGCAGTGGGCGGCGGACCGTGGGCAGAAGAACCCACCGCCCTGATCGCCGGGTGACGTGACCCGGTCCTGCCGAAACCGGCTTGAACTGCCCACCGCACACCGACGGCTGCACACTGTCATGGACTACAAGGCCATCCACCGGTACGCCGACCAGGGGGCGCGGAAGATCCGGCCGTTCGCCGACCTGATCCGCGGCCGGAACGCCGACGAGGCCCTGGAGCTGCTGCGGTTCTACCACAACCGCGGGGCCCGGCTGGTCGAGAAGGTGGTCAAGAGCGCCCTGGGCAACGCCGACGACCGGGAGTGCCCG
>JAIEQN010000379.1 GCA_019747685.1 Gemmataceae bacterium | reverse complement strand
CGGCCGGCCCCGCCCGACCCGGAGCCGGCGGAGTCGCCCCGGCCGCGGGTGTTCGCGGCGTGTGCGGTGATCGGCTGCCTCGGGGTCTGCCTGGTCGCCGCGGTCGGGTTCCTGGCCTACGGGGTGATCCTGATCCTGAACCACCTGGGCGAGCGGGTGGCCGACCCGGACCGGCCGGCCGCGGTGGGCGGGGCCGGCGGGGCCGGGGTCGGGCCGATCCGCCCGACCACCCTCCGCACCCCGGCCGCGACGGTCGAGGTCGGTGGGGAGTTCGATGCCGTTTGCCGGGCGGCCGGCGGTCGATACCTGCTGTTCCGCATCCCGTCCGAGAAGCGGATCGTAGCGTTCGACGCGAACACCGGGGCGATGGTCACGGGGTTCGAGGTCGGGCTGTCTGAGCCGGGCAGCCTGCTGGCCGCCGGGGCGGCCAAGCTGTGGGTGTACAAGCCGAAGGTCCACGAGGTCGTGCGGGTCGACCTGCTGACCGGCCAGGTCGAGCAGCGGGCCCCGGCCCCGAAGGACGCCGAGGGGAAGGTCGACGCGGTCGCCGCCGGGGCCGGGTCGGCCGGGCCGTTCTACCTGGTGGCGGGAAAGCCGGCCCGGACGGACATCTGGATGCTGGACGGGGCCGACCTGAGCCAGGCCGGGTTCGTCCAGTTCCGCGACGGGGTTGGGGCGGGGGTCCGGGTCCGGGCGTCGGACGACGGCGGGCTGCTGGCCGTCTCCGGCCGGCTGGGGGCGGCGGCGGTCCGGTCCGACCCGGGCCGGGCCACCTTCCACCGGGTCGGGTCGACCGACGACCGGCTGACCCTGGCCGCCCCGGCCCCGGACGGGCGGTATGTGTACACCCCCCGCGGGGTGTTCACCCCCGGCGGGGAGCGGTTCTTGCGGGTGGACCGGGACGACCCCGCGTACACCCTGCCGGCCGCCCACGGCGGCGACGTGTACCTGAGCCTGGGCGTCTCCGCCGGCGGGTTCCTGACCGGACCGCCGGAGGTCCACCCGGCCGGGTCCCGGACGGTCCTCGGCGCGCTGGACGACGTGACCGTCCCCCGGCGGTTGGGGGCGGCGGACACCGGCGACGTGCCCCCGGACCAGCGGGTCTACTACTGGCCGGGGGCCGGGCTGGCGGCCGTCCTGCCGACCGACAACAAGACGGTCCGACTTTGGAAGGTGGACCTGCCGGCCCCGAAGGGCGGGCGGGGCGAGTAGGGCGGCCTACCGCGGCCGGCGGGGCGGGACGACCGCCGGCTGGACCGCCGGCGGGCCGGCGAACCGGACGTGTTCGGCCAACTCGAACGGGTCGGGGATGACCACCCGGAGAAACCCGGCCACCCCCAGGACCACGGCCGCCGGGCGGGTGACGGCCGCATCGCCGGCGGCGGCAACGGGATCGTCGGCCGACGGCCGCTCGGGGGCCGGGCGGGCGGTCGGGGCCGGCGGCGGGAGGGCGGCCATGTCCGGCCCGCGGGCGGTCACCCCCGGCGGGTTCGGCAACGCCGCCCGGGGCGGGGCGGCCGCGGCCCAAGACCCGAACCCGGCCGGCACCGCGGGTGGCTTGATCGCCGGCTTACCAGCCGTCACCGCCCCGGGCGG
>JAIEQN010001142.1 GCA_019747685.1 Gemmataceae bacterium | reverse complement strand
AGGGGAGGTAAAACCCCCCAGGCCGGGGCATCGAGGACTCTGCCCCGGCCACCCAGGCCGGATTGACCCACGACCCCGCACCCCGCCCGCGGAGGCGATCATGGCCGTCCCATCCGGTCGGTACGTCGGGCTCGTCATCGCGGGCGGGCTGGTGGCGCTGGCCTCGTGCGAGTCGGCGGTCCCGGTGCCGGAGGCCCACGCCCCGGTCGTCGTTGGGCCGCCCGTCGTCCGGTACGAGCCGACCGGGCCGGGCGGGGCCGCCGGCCGGTTCGAGGTCCGCGGGCTGCCCGAGGGGCACCTGGCGGCGTTGGCCGACCCGGGCCGCCGGGCGGCCGCGTTCGTGGTCCGGGCCGAGACCGGCCCGGGCCTGCTCGGCACGTCCGGGGTGGACGGCGGGGTGCTGTGGTTCCGGCCCCGGTTCCCGCTCGCCTACGGGGTCCGGCACACGGCCGCCTTCGATCCCGCCGCCCTGCCCGGCGGGGCCGCCGGGCCGTCGTCGGTCGAGGTCACCCTGACCCACCCGCCGGCCCCGCCGCCGGCCGTAACGGGGGTGTACCCGAGCGGCGACACGGTGCCCGAGAACCTGCTCAAGTTCTACCTGACGTTCTCGGCCCCGATGCGGCGGGGGGAGGCGTACCACCGGGTCCGGCTGCTCGGCCCGGACCGGGCGGCGATCGACCTGCCGTTCCTCGAACTCGACGAAGAGCTGTGGGACCCGACCGGGACCCGGCTGACGCTGCTCATCGACCCCGGGCGGATCAAGCGCGGGCTGAAGCCGCGGGAGGATGTCGGCCCGGTGCTCGAGGCCGGCGGGCGGTACACCCTGGTGGTCGACGGCGGCTGGCCCGACGCGGCCGGGCGACCCCTGGGCGGGGCGGTCGAGAAGGCGTACACGGTTGCCGCCCCGGCGGCCGAGCGGGTCGACCCCGCGGCCTGGACGCTCACCCCGCCGACCGTCCGGGACGGGGCTCTGGAAGTCCGGTTCCCGCGGCCGCTCGACCGGGCGTTGCTCGAACGCTCGCTGGCCGTTGCGGACGCGGCCGGGCGACCGGTCGCGGGGACGGCCGAGGTCGCCGCCGGCGAGGGCGGGTGGCGGTTCACCCCGTCCGGACCGTGGCCCCCCGGGGACTACCACCTCCTGGTCGGCCCGGACCTGGAGGACCTGGCGGGGAACCGCCCCGACCGGCTGTTCGACACCGACGGCCGGGCCGCACCCGACACCGCCCCGCCGGTCCTGACCCGAGTGTTCCGGGTGCCCTGACGGGCGACCCTCGATCATCCGGTGACACCGCCGGACGCGCCGCGCGGGAACCGGCCCCCGACGCGGCCGGCCCTACTTCAATCTCAGGACCGACGGCAGCAGGCAGGTGCCCTCCTTGCAGGCGACCACCCGGACCCGGACCTCGAACGGCCCGTCGACCTTGCCCACCGTTGCCTTGCCGGTCAGCGTGACCGTCTTCTCGTACACCCGGTACTCGCCGGCGGCCGCGTCCTTCGCCACCGCCCCCTCGGGGTACTCGACGGCGGCCTCGACGACCGCGTCGCCGATCCGCACCTCGACCGTCGTCTCGGACTCCTTGAGCGCG
>JAIEQN010000445.1 GCA_019747685.1 Gemmataceae bacterium | reverse complement strand
TCCCGGTTGCCGGCGTTCAGGAACTTCTTCCCGTACCCGGTGCTGCCCCGGTAGTTGACCTGGAGGACGGCGTAGCCCCGGTTGGCCAGCCACTGGACGGTCGGGTTGTACCCCCAGGTGTCCCGGGCCCACGGGCCGCCGTGGACGTACAGCACGGCCGGCAGGTTCTTGGCCTCCACCCCGACCGGCTTGGTCAGGTAGGCGTGGATGGTCAGCCCGTCGGCGGCCTTGTACTCGACCGGCTCGGTCTGGGCGAGCTTCAGCCCCTCCAGCTTCGTGTTGTTGACGAACAGGAAGTCGGCCTTCTTGGTGCCCCGGTCGTACAGGTAGTACGCCACCGGGCCGTCGTCGGTGTTGTACGCGACCACCCACTCGGCGTTGTCGGCGGTGTGGCTGGTGACGGTGAAGTCGCCCCGGCGGACCTTCTTCAGGGCCTCCAGGTCGTCCTTGACCGACGGGTCGAGGGCCGTCCACTCGGTCCGGGCCTTGGTGAAGGCGACGGCCACCGGGACCCGCCGGTCGTCGTCGATCATCGCCCCGGACACGTCGTACTCCGGGTCCTCGGCGACGACCTCCTCCTTGCCCGACGCCAGGTCGAGCTTGACCAGCCGCATGGCGTTGGCCTTGTCGTTGGCCAGGACGTACAGGGTGTTCGGGTCGGTGCCGAACCCGGCCGGGCCGCCCTGCTCGTCGGCCGGCCAGCTCTTGACCGTCTTCCACTCGGCCCCGGGCTTGTCCCGGACCTTGAGTTCCTGGGTGCCGTCCGGCTTCATGGCCAGGGCGGCCCGGGTCTGGAAGGCGGCGTCGGTCGCCCACCCGACCACGTTCCCGGGGTTCTCGGTGTCCAGGGCGAGTTCGCCGGACGACAGGGTCAGCCGGTGCTGGTCGAAGACCTGCTTGTTCCGCTTGTTCAGCCCGACCACGGCCTGGTCGGGGAACTTCTTGTCCAGGTCCACCCCCTGCACCCGGACGCCGTCGAACGGGGTCAGGTCGCGGGTCTTCTTGGCGTCGAGGTCCACCGCGTACAGGTGGTAGTTCTCGTCCCCGCCGGCGTCCTGGAGGTAGAGCAGGTGCTTGTTGTCGTAGGCCCAGAAGTACTGGCGGACGCCCCGCTTGGGGTCCTCGGTGACCGGGGCGTCGTCGGCCTTACCGACCGTCCGGACCCACACCTGGAGGACGTTCTTGTCGTCGGGGCGGAGGTACGCGAGGCGCTTGCCGTCGGGGGAGATTTGCGGGCCGGCCCGGTCCGGGTTGCCGAACAGCACGTCGCGGGGGATGAGCGGGGGCAGGTCGGCGCGGGCGGGCGGGGCGAGGCTACCGGCGGCGATCATGGCGGCACCGAGCCATCCGAGACGGGGCATCACGTCACCTCGGGACGGGGAACGGGCGACTTCCGAACACACGCGGAGGTGATTCGTCGGCCGGGATGGGATATTCGGCGGGGGCCGGGAGTTCAAGCTTGCCGCCGGGCGAGCCGGGAGCGTGAGCGACCGGAGGTCCGATGCTCCGGTCGCTCACGCTCCCGGCTCGCCCGGTCGGTCAGCTCCCCGCCCGGGGGCCGACCCGGGACCGGTCGGGGATG
>JAIEQN010000359.1 GCA_019747685.1 Gemmataceae bacterium | reverse complement strand
TCGGGCTGCTGGCCGCCGGGGCCGGGCTGGTCGCCATGCTCGCCGTCGCCGTCCTGATGGCCCTCCCCCGGACCCCGCCGCCCCCGCCCGAGTCGTCCGCCGGCGGGCTGTACGCGGCCGCCCCGCCCCAGCCGCAACCCCAGCCCCAGCCGAAGGAGCCCGGCAAGGACGGGGAGCCGGCGCCGAAGGACAAGGACGACGGCAAGGGGCCCGACGCCAAAGGACCCGACGCGAAGGGGCCGGACGCCACCCCGGCCGGCGACGCCCCGCCGCCCAAGCCGGCCGACAAGAAGGGCGAGCTGGTCAAGAAGGCCGCACCGCCCCGGGCCGACCGGGTGCCGATCGGCCGGGTCGAGGGGCTGAACAGCCTGGTCGTCGCCCGCCCGGACGACGGCCCGGCCTGGCTCCGGCTCGACCCGGCCGGCGACCCGGAGGTGATGACCCAGGACCAGGTGATGGCCCTGCCCGGGTACAAGGCCGACGTCCGGCTCGACTCGAAGGTGGTCGTCCACCTGTGGGGGAACGTCCCGGACCTCCTGCCGGCCCGACTGCTCGAGTCCCGAGTCCGGTTCCACGCCCCCGAGCGGAAGGCCGACGGGTCGGGCGACCTGTCCGACGCCGACCTCACGCTGTTGGCCGGCCGGGTCTACCTGAGCACCACCAAGCCGGGCGGGGCCAAGGTCCGGGTCCGGTTCGCAGGGGAGGTGTGGGACATCACCCTGCCCGACGACAAGGCCACGGTCGCGGCCGAGGTGATGACGGCGTTCGAGCCGGGGTCGCCGTTCGCCCGGCAGAACCCGCCGGTCCGGGTCGAGGCCCAGGCGGCGGTGGTCCGCGGGGCCGCCGGGCTGGCCGCCCCGGAGCGGTTCAAGGCGTTCGACAAGGTTGCCGCCCCGGCCGTCGTCGTCTGGGACAGCAAGGCCGGGACACTGGCCGACCCGCGGCCGATCGAAGCCGGGAACAACTACTTCGACAAGTTCCCGACGATCGGGGCGGCGGCCGGGGCGGCGGTCCAGCGGGCCCTGGCCGAGCTGGCCGGCCGGGTGAGTGCCCGGGACGGGGTCCGGCTGGCCCTGGCCGAGGTCCTGACCGCCCCGGCCGACGCGGCCGCCATCCCGATTACCCAGGTGGCGGTGTACGGGCAGGCGGCGACCGCCGACGGGCCGGACGCGGCCGACAAGCTCAAGCCGCTCGTGGACGTGCTGACCGACGAGGTCCGGGGGTACGCCCGGCTGGCGGCGGTCAACGCCCTGGCCGGGTGGGTCGCCGCGGCCCCGGGGAACACCGCCCTGTTGGAGAAGACGCTGGCCACCAAGGTCGGCGGGGACGTGCCGGAGATCGTCCTCCGGCTGCTCCGCGGGTACGTCGACCCGGCCAAGCCGGACCCGAACGACCTGGACCGGCTGGCCGGGTTCCTGTCGCACCCGTCGGTGGCGGTCCGGGAGCTGGCCCTGTGGAACCTGGTCAGCTTCGTCGACCCGGCGGCGGTCGGCGAGCCGGGGCTGGTCACGGACGTGGCGGTCGCCACCGGCCCGGCTTACGACAAGTTCGTCAAGGCGTGGGCCGCCCGGGTC
>JAIEQN010000028.1 GCA_019747685.1 Gemmataceae bacterium | reverse complement strand
CTCTTGTATTGCCCCGACAAGAGCGGGCCGGAGGCCCGCGCCCCACGGACGACCTACTTCCCGGCCGCCTCCAGCGCCCGCTTGAGGAACGCCGCGAACCGGGCCGGGTCGTTGATCTTCCCCTCGTCGTACACCCCCGCCACCTCGACCTTGTCCCCGACCGGCCGCAGCACCGCGTAAAGGGGTAGCGCGCTGTCCTTGAACGCGGCGATCTGGAAGTCCCGGTTGGCCGCCGCCTCCGCCTCCCGGGCCGCCGCCCCCGGGTCGGCCGCGTACCCGGACGCCGGCACCTCGTCGGTGTAGAGCTGGACCACCTCGAACCGGTCGAGCAGGGCCCGGACCTCGGGCCGGGTGAACACCGTCGCCTCGTTGTACTTGCAGTTCGTACACGTCACCCCGGTGAAGTCGACGAACACCGGCCGGCCCGACCGCCGGGCCCGGTCCAGGGCGTCCGGCAGGTCGGTCCCGGCCCGCTCGGTGTCCGGCAGCAGGAACGCCTCGACCCAGGCGTACACAGCCCCGGCCGGCCGCTGGGCCTTCCCGTCGGCCCCCCGGAACATCGCCGGGAAGAGGTACACCCCGAGCCCGACGAACAGCAAGGCGAACAGGAGCCGCGGGACGCCGATGTTCGGCCGGCCCTCGTCGTGCGGCAGCCGGTACAGGTTGAACAGATACAACCCGCAGGCGACCGCGATGGCCACCCACCCGGCCAGGACGAGGTCGTAGGTGAAGTAGGCCGGGGTCGGCAGGAGCCGCAGCTCCGCCGTCCGGAAGAACTTCAGGGCGGCGGCCAGTTCCAGGAACCCCATCACCACCTTGACGCTGTCCAGCCACCCGCCGGACCGGGGCAGGGCTTTGAGCAGTCCCGGGACCAACGCCAGCACGAAGAACGGGGCGGCGAAGGCCGCCGCGAAGGCCAGCCCGCCGAACACTTCCCGGGCCGTCGGCATGCTGACGAGCGACCCGCCGGTGTCGGCCGCCGAGATGCCCGCGAACCCGCCCAGAAACGGCGCGACGCAGGTAAACGAGATGACGGTGAACGCCAGGGCCCCGAAGACCGTCCCGACCACCCCGCCCTTCGCCTGGCCCGACTGGAGCCGGCGGGCGAACGAGTTCGGCAGGGTCAGCTCGTACATCCCGAACAGGCTCAGGGCCAGGACCAGGAACAGCCCGCCGAGGGCGAGGTTGGTGGCCGGGTGGGCGCTCAGCCAGGCCATGAACTTCAACAGCGCGAACGCCGACACCCCGAGGACGAGGACGATGGTGAGGCAGTAGACCCCGGCCAGCTTGAGCCGCTCCCCGAGCGACCCGTGGGCCTGCTTGAGGAAGATGCTGACGGTGATCGGGATCATCGGGAAGACGCAGGGCGTGACCAGCGAGATCAACCCCCACAGGGCGGCGGTCGCCAGGAACCCCCACAGCCCGGGCTGCGGCTTGACCCCGCCCCCGCCCGGCGGGCCGTCGGCCCACACGAGGTTTTTCTGGACCCCGGCCAGCCCGGCCTCGTACTCGGCCGGCGGCTTGGCGGCCTTCCGCCCGGCGGCGGCCTCGGCGGCCGCCTTCGACACGGCC
>JAIEQN010000217.1 GCA_019747685.1 Gemmataceae bacterium | reverse complement strand
GCCGCCGCCATCACGGGGTCGAGCTCGACCCCGACCGCCCTCGCCGCCCCGGCCCGGGCGGCGGCGACCAGCACCCGTCCGTCCCCCGGCCCGGGCTCGTACACCACGTCGCCGGCGGTCACCCCGGCCAGCTCGACCATCCGGGGGACGAGGTCGTCCGGGGTCGGGCCCAGCGGACGACCTCGTCCCGGGCTTCAGGGTCGGACGAGGTCAGGTCGAGGACCGCCCCCTCCTCGTCCCGGACGGCGGCCCGCTTCCTGCGGGCCACGGTGGTGTAGTTGTTCGGCCGCCAGGCCACCCCGACGGCGTACGCCGGGTCCTCGTCCGGGTCGGTGGCCGGGATCAGGACGGTCAGCCGGCGGGCGGCCGGCCCGGACCCCTCCCGCCCGCCGAGTAACGCCCGCAGGACCCGTCCGGTCGGGTCCTTGGCCAGTGGCGGGGTGAAGAACTCGTAGCCCGGGGGGTGGGCGAGGCCCGCGGCTACGAGCGCCGCGGCGTGTCCCTCCGGGTCGTCCTCCCAGCCGCCCGGGTCGACGCGGGCGACCGGCCTCCCCCGGTCGGTGATGACCACCGTCCCCCCGGCCCGCACCCGCCCGAGCCACCCGGACAGCCGGGCCCTGAAGGCCGGGAGCGAGGCGCGGCCCGACGTGCCGCGTCTCATACCCCCCCGGCCGGTCCCACCACGGGTCTGCCACCCAGGCGAGGAAGACGTCCCGGTGCCCGCCGCCCCACGCCCGAAATGTGTTCATCAGGTCGAACGGCCCGCAGTCCCAGTCCCCCCGCGGGTCCCAGACGGCCAGGGCGAACACCGCGGCGTGGAACCCGGCCGCCGACACCGGGATGCCGCAGGCCCACGCGTCGAGCGGCCACGGGTCCCAGGGGGACACCCCGGGGCGTCCCGCAGGCCCAGGAAGGTCCGGGCGAGGGCCTCGACCCGCCGCACCACCTCACTATCCTCGGCGGCCCTTCCCACCGGCCTTGGGTCGGCCGCCGCTCCGTCCGCCGGCTCCTCGATGTGCCCGGCCAGGGTCCGCAGCAGGTGTTCCTGGTAGCCGGCGAGGGCCTCCCGCACCACCCGGTCGACCTCGTCCTCGGGCCACCCGTACAGCCAGGCCCGCCGCTCGAACCGGCCGAGCACCGCACACGCACTACCGTCCAGGTCGGCCACCCTCACCGTTACACGCTTCACCCTCATAGTTCAATCAAATGTTATTACAATTAGTATTGTGAATATACAATATATTATGCTAAATTTTAATCTACGTAACATTTTTTTGCACCACTACCCCTGGCCGCCCCGGCCCCGGCCGGGCGACGCGGGTGGGGTGCGGGTGATGACATCGACACGCGGCGCGGACGCCCGTCGGCGGGCCGGCCGACAACACGGAGGAGGAGAACATGAGCAACGAAGATGAGACACGCCCGCGGGCGGGGGACCGATGCCCGGACGTGGTACCGGGTGGAGGTGACCGAGACGGTGACGGCCCGCGGGCCTGGGTGCGTCGAGGCGGAGGACGCGGCCGGGGCCAGGCGGCTCGCCCGGGACCGGTTCGACCCGGGCCGGGGATGTC
>JAIEQN010000583.1 GCA_019747685.1 Gemmataceae bacterium | reverse complement strand
GGCCCGGCGGTCGGGTGGAGGCCGCGTCGGACCGGTCCGACATGGGTAACTCCGGGGTGCGAGCCGCAAGTATGCTACTCGGACGGCCGTGCCCGCACAGCCTCGGCTACCCGGCCGGCGGCTCCAGCACCTCCCGCGACCGCGGCGGCATCCCGACCCAGGCGGCTTGGTAGGACGGTTCGAGCGGGACGTTGACGTACCGCTCGGGGGTGAGGAAGAGCGGCATCTCGGGCAACGGGTCGCCCACCCCGACCGGGGTGACGAACGCCTCCGCCCGCGGCCCGGCCGCGTACCCGGCCAGGGTCAACGGCTTGTCCGGGGGGAGTTGGAACGGGGACCGCTTGAACCGCCGCCAGATCAGCGGGTGGATGCCGTTCGGGTACTTCCGGTGGGCCGGCAGGAGGTCCAGAACCAGGATGTGGATGCCCCCCTCGATGTACCCGGCCAGCTTGTCGGCGAACGCCCGGAGTTCGTCCCGGGCGGCCTTGTTGCTGTGGGACACGATCTCGACCAGGGCGACGACCCGGTCCCCGCTGACGTGGCGGATGGCCAGCCGCTTCCCACGCCGGGTCGGCGCGCGGGGGGGGGCGATGTCGTGGAACGAGGTGGCCGGCTCGGCCAGGGCCAACCCGCCGTCGGCGCGGCGGAGGCGGGGCGGCTTCCCGCCGGCGGGTGAGACCTCCTGGAGGCCGAGTACGTCCGGGTGGCCCGGGCCGGCGACCTGGTCCGGGAGGGCGTAATAGCCGTCCGGCAGCACCCCGTCGTTGAGGGCGAGGTGGAGGGTCGTCACCCAGATGTGATGGAAGGCGTGAAAGATGCCGTCCGGCACCTTCCCCCAGTCGTGGACCGGCATGGCTCGCTCCGTCAGACCAGCAGGCCGACCGGGTCGGCCGGGGACCACGAGAAGTCGAACGGCGGCTCGACCGGCTCCTCGTGCCCGCCCCGGTCCCGGAACACGTGCAGCACCCGGACCCGGCTCAGGTCGTCGAACTTCGGCTCCGGGTACAGGTCCGACCGGAACGGGTTGCCCGGCTCGTACTCGTGGATCATCACCCGGACCTTCGGCAGCCCGCGGAAGTGCAAGTCCTCGGCCCGCCGCTTCCCGCCGTGGACGTCGTACAGCTCCAGCAACACCCGCAGCACCTTCTCCAGCTTCCGGTAGCCGACCCCGTCCTCGACGAAGATCATGTCCACCTGGGTGGCCCGCAAGACCCGGTAGGCGTGCTGCCGGGCCCGGGCCGCCAGCGCCCGGCTGTACGGCGGCCCGACCAGGGGCGGGGCGGCCCCGTCGTCCCCGGCCTCGGCGTCCTCCCGCCCCAGCCCCTCCAGGAACCACCAGTGCGGGGCCAGCCAGTACCCGCCCCCGCCCGGCCCCCTGAACCCGCTGGCCCGCTTGAACAGCTTGGCCAGCCCGCGGAAGAGCTGCCGCCGGACCTGAATTTCGTCCCGCCGCTCCAGCCGCCCCCGGACCTCCCCGGCCGCCAGGTCGGCCTCGCTCACCCGCAGCGGCCACCGCGGGTCGAACTCCGTTGCCTCCGACCGGTCCGGGGCGACCACCTCGACCCCGAC
>JAIEQN010001145.1 GCA_019747685.1 Gemmataceae bacterium | reverse complement strand
TGGAGGTGGCCGGGACGAAGTACCTGTTCCTGGAGGAGGTCCGGGCCGGGATCGGCAAGCTCGAACTCCTCCGCCGGCTGCTCGCGGTACGCCTGTTTCCTGGGTGGGCGAAGGCCCGGCTCCTGTCGGACGCCAACCCCGACCCCCACGCCCCGGCGGTGGTGCTCTTCACCAGCGGGAGCGAGAAGGCCCCGAAGGCGGTGCCGCTGACCCACGCGAACGTCCTGGCCGTCCAGCGGGGGATCGTGGCCATCGCCCACATCGGCCGGGACGAGTCGATCATGGGTTTCCTCCCCATGTTCCACAGCTTCGGGCTGACCGTCACCGGGCTCCTGCCGCTGGTGATCGGCATCAAGGTCGTGCATCACCCGGATCCGACCGACTCCGGGGCCATCGTCCGCAAGATCGCCGGGTACAAGGCGACGCTGGTGGCCGGCACCCCGACGTTCATGCAGTACATCCTGGACAAGGCCAAGCCGGGCGACCTCGACTCCCTGCGGCTGATCGTGGTGGGTGCCGAGAAGTGCCCGCCGGGGTTGTTCGAGAAGGCCCGGCAGGTGGCACCCCGGGCGGAGGTGCTGGAGGGGTACGGGATCACCGAATGCGCCCCGGTGGTGTCGGTGAACCGGCCGGGGGAGTCGCGGCCGGGGACGATCGGCCCGCCGCTGCCGGGGGTCGAGGTGAGCGTAGCCGACCTGGAGACGGAGGAGCTGCTGCCGGCGGGGCGACGGGGCATGTTGCACGTCGCCGGGCCGACCGTGTTCCCGGGGTATTTGGGGGCCGACGCGGCCAGCCCGTTCAAGGAGTTCGGCGGGAAGAAGTGGTACGTCACGGGCGACCTGGCCGAGGTGGACGAGGGCGGGCGGATCGTCTTCCACGGCCGGCTGAAGCGGTTCCTGAAGGCCGGCGGGGAGATGATCTCGTTGCCCGCGCTGGAGGAGCCGTTCGCGGCGAAGTACCCGCCGACGGACCAGGGGCCGCGGGTGGCGGTGGAAGGTGTCGAGACGCCGGACGGCCGGCGGGTGGTCCTGTTCACCACCGAGGACATCGCCCTGCGGGACGCCAACGCCCTGCTCCAGAAGGAGGGCTTCCGGGGGGTGATGCGGCTGGACGAGGTCCGGAAGGTCGATGTGCTCCCGGTCCTCGGGACCGGCAAGACGGACTACAAGGTGCTGCGGGGGATGCTCGCGTAGGGGCGGCTGTGCCGGCCGTCGGACCTCCGGCCGGCACAGCCGCCCCTACGGGTCGCCGGCGCGGGAGTTGCGGAACAGTGCGGGCCGGTTTTCCGCCGGCCGCGGGCATCCCCCGCGACCCCTTACCCCGCCCGTAACGGAGTACCCCATGACGAGTAACCTCCTGCGCCGGTCGGCGTTCGCCTTCACCCTCGGGCTGACCGCCGCCGGCCTCGCCGCCGCCCAACCGCCGGCGGCCCAGCCGCCGCCGCCTGCGCCCCTACATCCTCCTACACGACCGCAGAGGAGCAGATCACCATTGACCGACCTGCCAGCTCTCACAAGAGCGCGGCCAGCGCGCGAGCGCAGGCCGCCCAACAAGTTAGACCTCTGACCT
>JAIEQN010000898.1 GCA_019747685.1 Gemmataceae bacterium | reverse complement strand
ACCGCCGGCAGGCGACGGCGGCCAGCCCGGCCGCCGCCAGCGCCAGGGACGACGGCTCGGGGGTGCCGGCGGCCTGGGTCGTCGGGAGCTGGCGGAGGGTGAAGGTGTACCCGTCCTTGGTCTTGAACCCGCCCGGGATCAGGGCGCTGTCGGGCACGTCGATCGACAGGGTGAACGACTCGTCCTTCCCCTTCAGGACCTTCCCGGTCATCCAGTCGAGGAGGTCGGCCCGGTGGTTCGCGTTCTTGAACCGGTCCGAGGTCGGGGCCGGGTCCTTGTCCGGCACGTCGAAGTCGAGGTTGTCGGCCTTCGACTGCTGGAAGTCCTTCCCGACCCCGAACCCCAGCTCGAAGTGGTAGTCGGTCCAGTCCTTGGCCGTCGAGTTCTTGACCAGGTCCTTCAGGAAGTACTCGGTCGCCTTCTTCCCCTTGTCCTTCGTGTCCGTGACGTTGAACACGATGTCGATCACGTCCACCGCGGCGAAGTCGGTCACCAGGTCGATCACGTTGTCCGACGCCGCCTTCGTGTTGTCGTTGTCCTGCTTCTTGGTGTCGATCGACTTGACGGTGGCCGACCCCAGGCCTTTGCCGTCGGTCTTGGTGACCCCGACGATGATCCCGGCGTCCGTCCCGGTCGGGGCGGCCAGGGCGACGGCCAGGACGGCCGCCAGGGCGAGGAACCGCGAGCAGGTTCGGACCATGTCTCGACCCCCAGGGGGACGGGCCGGCGGCGCGGGCGGTGCCCGAACCGGTCGGGCAGTCGGACCCACGCCCGAGCGCTTACGCCGGCGCGAATACGCACCGACCCGACTCGATTAGACCGACCCGGCCGGCCGGGGGCAAGGAAATTCCGGGGGCCGGGCGCGGCCGGCGGCCCGGGTCGGGGTGCGGGCGCGGCCGTCAACCGGAGGGGAAGGGATCGGCCGACCCGGGGGAAGTGGAATCGAAGGGCCGGCCGGCGTGGGTCGAACCGGGGCCGGAAGCCCCGGCCGGGCGACCCCCTTGCGGCTACCGGTCCTTCTGCCCCAGCGCGATGCCGGCCAGGCCGAACGGCTTGGCGGTGCCCGCCGGCCACAGGTCGACCGCCCGCCGGACGGCCGACGTGTCCCCCACCCGGGCGTTGTGCCGGGCCAGCCAGAGCCGGCCCCAGGCGTGCCCGGCCCGGGCCTTCTTCGGGTCGTCCGGGGCCTCGGCCGCCTCCTCCTCCACCTTGGCCGTGCTCCCGCCGAGCGAGGCACACCGGATCACGTCCCCCATCGCCCAGGCCCGCAGCCCGTCGTCCGGGATGGCGTCGGCCAGGGCCCGGGCCGCGTCCGGCTTCCCGCCCAGGGCCCCGAGCTGGGCCATCCGCAGGAGGGCGAACGGCGGCAGCCCGGTCTCCCGCTTCCCCTTCCCCTCCTGGGTCAACAGCCCGGCCGCGGCCTCGGCCGCCGCCCCCCCGTCCGGCCCCCACTCGCCGCACAGGATCAGCGCCCGCAGCCGCCCGCCCGCCGACCAGTCCGGGCGGCGGGCCAGTTCCAGCGCCTCGGCCGACCGGCCGTCGAGTAGGTGCTGGCCGACCCGC
>JAIEQN010000283.1 GCA_019747685.1 Gemmataceae bacterium | reverse complement strand
CGCCGTGCTTGCCCCGGCCCTTGCGGCGGGCGGCCTCGACCAGGATGCGGCGGATGGCCTCGGCGGCGGCCGCGAAGAAGTGGCCCCGGGTCTCCCACCGCGGGGCGTCGTCCGGGCCGACGAGCCGGAGGTACGCCTCGTGGACGAGGGCGGTGGCGTCGAGGGTCTGGCCGGCCGGCTCGTGGGCCAGCCGGGCGGCCGCGAGCTGCCGCAACTCGGCGTAGACGAGGGGGAGCAAGTCGGCGGCGGCCTGCCGGTCGCCGGCCGCGGCCGCGTCCAGGAGCCGGGTGACATCGGACATACTTCAGAGCATACACGGGCCGGGACCGGCCGCAACGGCGGACCGAACGGCGGCCCCGGCCCGCACGATTTCATGACCGGGGGCTTGATCCGGGCGGCCCGGTCGGGTCTGCTGACGGGAGAGGCCGCGGGTGCGGAGGGGTGAGCCGTGACGAACGAGCCCGGGGGACCGGCGGTGCTGGTGGTGGACGACTCGGCCGTCGAGCGGCGGGTGGTGGCCGCCCTCGTCGCCCGGGAACTCGGGTGGCGGGTGTCCCAGGCCGAGAACGGCCGGGCCGCCCTGGAGGCGATCGCCCGGGACCGGCCGGACGCCGTCCTCACCGATGTCCAAATGCCGGAACTGGACGGCCTCGGGCTGGTCGAGGCCCTGCACGAGTCCGACCCGCGCTTGCCGGTGATCCTGATGACCGCCCACGGGAGCGAGGACCTGGCGGTCGAGGCCCTCCGCCGGGGGGCGGCCAGCTACGTGCCCAAGCGGTCGCTCGACGGGGTCCTGGCCGACACCCTGACCCGGGTGGTCGGGGCGGTCGAGGCCCACCGCCGGCAGGACGTGCTGGCCCGGGAGTGCCTGCGGGAGGGGACCGCGTACTACGCCCTGCCGAACGACCCGGCCCTGATCCGGGCGATGGTCGGGCGGGTCCAGGAAGACCTCGGCCGGCTCGGGCTGTGCGGGGACGGCCGCCGGCTGCACGTCGGCATCGCCCTGGAGGAGGCGCTGACCAACGCCCTGTACCACGGCAACCTGGAGCTGAGTTCGGAGCTGCGGGAGCAGGGCGACACCGGGGCGTACCGGCGGGAGGCCGACGCCCGGCGGGTCCGGCCGCCGTACCGGGACCGGCGGGTCCACGTCCGGGTGGACCTGTCCCGGGCCGAGGGCATCGTCCGCATCCGGGACGAGGGGCCGGGGTTCGACCCGACCACGCTCCCCGACCCAACCGACCCGGAGAACATGGCGAAGGCCTGCGGCCGGGGGCTGCTCCTGATCCGCACGTTCGTGGACGAGGTGGGCTTCAACGACTCGGGGAACGAGATCACCCTCCGCATCCGCCCGGCCGCGGAGGAGTGAGTCCTGTGCCACCAGACGACGACCGACCGCTCCCAGGTCCGGCCATGATGACCCCGCCCCCGCCTCTAGCCCGGTCCGCCGTCCTCCCGGTCCGCGGGCTGGTGGCCGTCGTCGCCGGCCCCGGGGCCGGGGGGGCGATGGCCCGGCGGCTCCTCCCGGCGGCCGTCGGCATCCCGGTCGCCGTCGGGCTGGGGG
>JAIEQN010001118.1 GCA_019747685.1 Gemmataceae bacterium | reverse complement strand
CGGCCCGGCCGGGGCGGCGGCCGCCAACCTGCTCACCGCCGGGGTGGTGTCGGCCCTGGTCCTGGGCGGGGTGGTCGGGGACGACCGGCTGGCGGTCGCCCTGTTCGCCGCGGTGGTCGGGCTGGCCGCCCTGTGCGTCGGGGCGACGGCGGCCGAGCGGGACGAGGCGGTCCGGGCGGCGGCCGCCGGGCGGGAGCGGTTCCGGGCCCTGCTCGCCCGCGGCCACGACATCGTCGGGGTTCTCGGGCCGGACGGCCGGGCGGCTTACCTGAACGAGGCGGCCGCCCGGCTGACCGGGCACCCGCCCGACTGGATACTCGGCGGCGACCCGCTCAACTCGGTCCACCCGGACGACCTGCCGGGGGTGCGGGCCGCCCTGGCCCGGGCGGCGGCCGCCCCGGGGGTACCGGTGACGGCCGAGCTGCGGTTCCGGCGGGCCGACGGCGGGTGGGTCTGGTTCGAGGCGATCGCCACCGACCGGTCGGCCGACCCGGCGGTCGGCGGGGTGGTCGTCAACGCCCGGGACGTGACCGCCCGGAAGGACGCCGAGCGGGCGGCGGCCGAGACCGAGGCCCGGTTCCGGACCCTGTTCGAGGCCGCCCCGGTGGCCATCTGGGAGGAGGACCTGTCGGCCGTCGGGACCTGGTTCGACCGGCTCCGGGCGGCCGGGGTAGCCGACCTCCGGGGCCATTTGCCCGCCCGCCCGGATGAGGTAATGGCCGCCGTCGGGATGATCCGGGTCCGGGCGGTCAACCGGGCGGCGGTCGAGATGAACGCCGCCCGGGACGCGGCCGACCTGGTGGCCAACCTCCCCCGCCTGTTCACCCCGTCCGCCCGGGCCGCGGCGGTCGACCTACTGGCCGGGCTGTGGGAGGGCCGGCGGGTCGTCCGGGCGGAGGCCCGGGCCGCCCGGCTCGACGGAGCCCCGATCGACCTCGTCTACCACCTCGCCGTCCCGGACCCCGGCGGCCGGCCGGACCTGTCCCGGGCCGTCCTCATCACCCTCGACGTGACCGAGCAGCGGCGGGCCGAGGCCCGCGGCCGGGAGGCGGCCAAGCTCGACGCCGTCGGCCGGCTGGCCGGCGGCATCGCCCACGACTTCAACAACCTCCTGACCGTGGTGACCGGGTTCGCCGAGCTGCTGGCCGCCGGCCTGACGCCCGGGTCGGCCGAGGCCGAGGCCGCCGGCCGGATCACCGCCGCCGCCGACCGGGCCGCCGCCCTCACCCGGCAGCTCCTGGCGTTCGGCCGGCGGCACCCGGCCCATCCCGTTCTCCTCGATGTGGCGGCCGTCCTGCGGAACCTGGAGGGCGAACTGCGGCGGCTGGCCGGGCCGGGGGTCCGGCTCCACCTCCGGGCGGCCGCCGGGCTGCCGGCCGTCCGGGCCGACCAGGGCCACTTCGAGCGGGTGGTCGCGAACCTGGCCGCGAACGCGGCCGAGGCGATGCCGGCCGGGGGCGACCTGACCGTCGCCGCCGAGCCGGCCGACCGCGGCCTGGGCGGGGACGACGTGCCGCCCGGCCAGTACGTCGTCGTGGCCGTGGCCGATACCGGGCCGGG
>JAIEQN010000056.1 GCA_019747685.1 Gemmataceae bacterium | reverse complement strand
CCCGTCACCACCGCCCGCACCCGTGCCGTCCACGAATGGCAGCCCCAAGCGGCTGCGGGGCCGGCTCGCCGACCCGCCGCCGGGGGCGGGCACCCGACCGTCCCAAACTTGACCACCCGGCCGACCGGGGGCCGGTCCGGTCCCCTCGCCCACCACCCCCGTTTCGGAGAATCTCGTGAGAACCAAGACGAAGGCCAAAATTCTGACCGCGGGGCTGACCAACCCGGAGCAGCAGATCAACCTCGCCGTGGGCATCGACGTGAGTGGGTCAATGACCGTCCCGTGCCCGGCCGACCCGGCCAACCCGGAGGCGGCGACCACGACCCCGCTGGCCGAGGTGCTGGCGGCGATGCCCCGGTTCCGTGACGAGTGCGCGGCCGACCCGCTGCTCAGCCTGCAACTGTCGGTGGCCGCGGTGACGTTCTCCGGCACCGTCGGTGTCACCCCGTTCCGGCCGGTCGCCGAGTGGCAGACGCCGACCGCGGTCCCGGGGTCCGGCACTGCGCTGGGTGAGGCGGTCAATCGGTCCCTGGACCTCGTCATCGACCGGCAGGCCGAGGCGAAGGAGGCGGGCGTACCGGTCCGCCACTCGTTCGTCCTGGTGCTGACCGACGGGGCGGACAACGCCAGCCGGCCCGGCCAGGTGGAGGCGGCCGCGCGGCGGATCCGGGAGATGGAGGCGGCCGGCGGGTTCACCTTCCTGCCGGTCGGCATCCAGGACGCCGACCTGGAGCGGCTGGCCGTCTTCTCGGCCCGCCGCCGACCGCTCCGGCTCAAGGGGCTGAAGTTCGACGCCCTGTTCAACTGGCTGTACCGCAGCGTCCAGGACCTGTCCCGGTCCCAGCCCGGGGACGCCGTCCGGCTGCCGCTGGCCCTGCATTCGGCCGCTAACCCGACGGGGTGGGCGGAACTGGACGGCTGACCGGAGGGACGGGCCGTGCGGGTCGAACTGGCCGACCAGTTGCGGACGATCGACTTCGGCCCACCGCTCGCCCGCGGCGGCGAGGCCGCCGTCTACCCGGTGCCCGGCGACCCGCACGCGCTCGTCAAGGTGTACGCCGACGGCCGCGCCGAGGCTCGGGCCGACAAGGTCGGGTGGATGACCCGCCACGCCCCCTGGGAAACGCCCGACCCGAGGACCGGCTACCGCCGGTTCGCGTGGCCGCAGCAGGTGGCGCGTGACCCGGCCACGAAGGCGTTCCTCGGGTTCGTCATGCCGCGGGTGCCGGACGCCGCCCCGCTGTTCGAGGTGGCCAACCCGGTCGTCCGCCCGGACCACGCCGAGCCCTACGGGTTCCGCCTCGGGGTGGCCCACAGCCTGGCGGCGGTGGTGGCCGCGGCTCACAAGCACGGCCTCGTCGTCGGCGACCTGAACGAGAGCAACTTCATAGTCGATGGGACCGGCCGGGTCACCCTGATCGACGCCGACTCCGTCCAGGTCCGGGCCGGCCGGGTGGTCTACCGGTGCCTGGTGGGCAAGGTGCTCTGTTGAATCCTTCGGGCGGGTAGCGGCCTCCAATGTTACATGAAGACCCCAACCCCGATGACCCAGTCGCCC
>JAIEQN010000478.1 GCA_019747685.1 Gemmataceae bacterium | reverse complement strand
GCGGTCGAGCCCGTAGGCCAGGGCGGCGGCCGTCGGCTCGTTGACGATCCGCAGCACGTCCAGCCCGGCGATCCGCCCGGCGTCCCGGGTCGCCTGCCGCTGGGTGTCGTCGAAGTAGGCCGGGACGGTGATGACGGCCTTCGACGGGTTCCCCGCCCGCTGCCGGACCTCCCGGAGGATCATCGCCGACAGCTCTTCCGGGGTGTGTTCGTGGCCGCCGACGTTCACCCGCAGGACCTTCCGCCCGCCGCCCACGTCCCGTTCCACGACCTGATGCGGGATCAGCTTCAGCTCGCGTTCGAGTTCGGCCAGGGTCCGGCCCATCAGCCGCTTGACGCTGAGGATGGTGTGCTCGGGGTCGGACACGGCCCGGTCCCGGGCGGCCGACCCGACCAGCACGCCGCCGTCCGGGAGGAAGCAGACCGCGGACGGGACGAGGGCGACCCCGGCCGCGTCGCGGACGACGGCCGGGCTGCCGTCCGGCCCGACGTAGGCGGCCAGGCTGTAGGTGGTGCCCAGGTCGATGCCGACGACGGCCGGGGTGGTCATGGGGTGGCCGGTTGGATGTGGAACTCGCCCCGCCGGCGGAAGAAGCACACGTCGAACTCGAACAGGAAGTTCGCCTGGCCGAGGAGGACGGGGTAGGCGTTAGTACTCGCCCAGGCGAATTTCAGTTGAACGGGGGCGAACGTCCCGACCACCCCCTCGACCGTCAGGACCCGTGCCGGGACGGACCCGCCGGCTCCGCCGAGAGTGAGGTGCTGAGGCAGGCCCGTCCAGGGGACGCCGAACTGGTCGCCGATGTCGAGTGGGAGAACCGAGAAGGACGAACCGGTATCGACCAACCCCACCACATCCACGCTGACCCGACCGAGCGTCAGCCGGACCGGGAGGAGAGGCGCGAGGTCGTTCGGACCACTCCCGCCGGGCCGGGGCAGGTAGTTGAAGCCGATCGGTTGGGTCACGGGGCCCCCTTCGATTCGGACATCGCGTCCAGAAAGTGCTGAAACCCGGCCGCGTCGGTCGTGACCTGATAGCCGGTGTTGATAACCCCGCCGTAGCTGAGGAGTTCGCGGATGTGGTCCGGCAACTCGTCTTCGACCGGCGGGGCCGGCTCGGCGAGTTCGTCCACCAGCAGGTGGACGAGCCGGCGGCGGTCGTCGGCCGGCAGGGCGCGGATCGCGGGCAGGAGGTCGGCCAGGGACATCGGCGGTCCTCCGAGAGGAGGCGCGGTGGGGTTGAACCGGCGACGCCCCCCGGTCCTTCCAGCAGTTTAGACGCCCTCGGGGCCGTAACAAGGCCGCGGGGGTGCGGCCCGGGGTGGAAGGTCGGGTGAAGGAGGGCCGGCCGGGCTGCTACAATCGTGTAGACAGTCGATCCGGCTCTTCGGGCGGTCCACCCGCGGTCGGCCGTCGCGTTTCCGGGGGCCATCCCCCATCCTCGCCCGGGGAGCCTGCCATGCTGGCCCGCCGCCTGGCCCTGTTCGCGGCCCCGGCCCTCGCCGCCGGCCTGGCCGCCGCCGACCCGCCGGCCCCGGGGCCGACCGCGGCCGAGGC
>JAIEQN010000302.1 GCA_019747685.1 Gemmataceae bacterium | reverse complement strand
TCGCCGAAGTGGACGCTGGCCCTGGCGAAGGACCCGGCGGTGATGGCCCCGGGGATGGTGTACGGCGGGGTGACGGTTCACGGCGGCCGGCTGTACGTGGCCACCGCCAACCTCGAAGGGCCGTTCGCCCGGAAGGAAACGGCCGTCGTCTGCATCGGGGCGAAGTAGGGGCTGACGGTCAGGCTCGGAAAAAGGATTTGACACCGGCCGGCGGGAGCGTAGGGTACTAGTGTTCAGTAATCTGTCGACTTCGCCCCGGCCCGCGGGCGGCGTGTCGACGGCGTGACAGGGTACAGGATCGCGGGCGGTCGGTAGCAAGGTGAAGCTGCGGCGGGGTTTCGGAAAAAAAAGTGCACCGACCGATGCAGGGTGGTCGCGGTGGGGGTCCGGCGAAATCACTACCAGTTCAAGGGTTTTTGCCGCTCCGTGGGTGGGTGAAAAAACAGGGGGGAGGGGGTGTCATCATGACGCGAGTCGCCGCGACCGCCGTACTCCTCGGTGCGGCAAGCCTTTCGGTCGGCCGGGCCGACGACCCGAAGGGAGCCCCCGCCGGCGGGGTGGTGGTGGACAAGGACAAGCGGACCGTGACCGTGCCGGCGAAGGTGGCCCCGCGGAAGCTGCCGCACCTGGAGGAGAAGTACCCGATCGAGCTGGTCGCCGGGTGGCCGCACCCGAAGGGGAAGAAGGCCCACGAGATCGTGGTGGCCGTCGACGCCAACCCGTCCGAGGTCCACAAGGGGCTGGAGGCGTTGGGGCTGAAGCCGGGCAAGCCGGCCAAGGGGCCGGACGCCAAGGCCGAGGGGCCGGCGGTGAACGTGTACGTCGAGGTGCCCGGGGAGGGCGGCGGCCCGGCCAGGCGGCTGACCCTGGACAAGGTGCTGATGGACCCGAAGACGAAGAAGCCGGCCCCGAAGACGACGTTCCGGTTCACCGGGTCGGTGCTGTCGGCCGCCGACCCGACCAAGCCGGACGACAAGAAGTACGGGGCGGATTTGACCGGGACGCTGATCGCCTTGTTCCCGGTGACCGACGAGACGGTGTTGCAGACGGACTGGACGATGAAGGAGGAGAAGTACCTGAAGCTGGACGTGACCCCGGACGTGTTGCCGAAGGAGGGGTCGGCGGTCCGGCTGGTGATCGAGGTGCCCAAGCCGTAGGGCCGGCGGCCGCGGTCGGAATCGCCCGAAGGGGGTCTTCGATGTCCAAGTCCCGGACGCCGTACTCGGTACTGGGCACCTTGCTACTGCTCGCCGGCTGCGCCCGGCCGCCCGCACCGGTCGAGTTGGGCGGGGTCGCGGCCGCCGCGGTGCCGGAGGCCGACCCCCCGGCCCCGGCGAAGCCGGCCGACCCACCCCCGACGATCTTCCCGTTCCCGGACGACCCGGCCGGGCGGGCGCTGCCGGGGGTGGTGGCACCGCCGGCCCGGCCCGCGATCCCGGCCGAGCGGACGGCGGTCCCAAAGCCGCGGACCCCGCCGGTCCGGGTGGAACACCCCGACCCGCCGCTAAAGACGGGCCACACGTTGCCGCCGCTACCGCCCGG
>JAIEQN010000864.1 GCA_019747685.1 Gemmataceae bacterium | reverse complement strand
CGGCATCATCCTGTGCAGCGAGAAGAGCGACACGTTAGTCCGGTATGCGACCGGCGGGATCAACGCCCAGGTGTTCGCCGCCCGCTACCTGACCGGGCTGCCCGACCCCGACGCACTACGACGGGAGATCGAACGCACCCGCCTGGCCCTGGCCGCCCGCCCGGCCCCGGCCGACGAGGGCTGACCGGCTTGCCCACAGGACTCGCTGCGGGGCTGCTGCTGGACCCGCTCCGCTCGCGTGTGGACAACCCGGCACCACGGCGGCGTGAGGGGTGCGGGTGTTTGGTTGGGGCACACCCGGCCGAAGCCCGACAACCTGAGCAAAAACGGCCCCGGCGGGAGTGATGAATCCCCCGCCGGGGCGCTCAACGGCGTCCATCGACGCACCGTCGGCCCGGCTATCCCTCGACGTGGTTGCGTCCCCGCAGAGCCAGTCTCCGTTTCACCGGGCCACCCAAGCGTAGCGCGATCCGCCAACCGACTCAACCGGCCGGCCGCCGGGCGGGTGCCGGCCGCGTCCCGACCGCCCGTCTCGAACCCGACGGCGGGACTTGCCACGACCGCCCGACCCGTGGCAGGCTGCCGGGTGACGGCCGGGCGGACCCCGGCCGGCAGACGACTTGTACAGAGGAATATGACCGTCACCATCGCCGTCACCCAACAGAAGGGCGGGGTCGCCAAGACGACTACCGCCATCCACCTCGCCGCCGGGTTCGCCCGGACCGGACGCCGAACGTTGCTCCTCGACCTCGACCCACAAGCCCCGGCCGCACCGGGAATCGGCGTGACGCCGCCGGACGGGCTGATCCCGCTGGCCGACGCCATCGCCGCGCGGGTGCTGGCCGACGTGATCGTCCCGGCCCCGACCCCGAACCTGTTCGTCGCCCCCGGCGACCCCGGGCTGGAGCCGGAGTCGTTCGCGGCCCTAACGAACCGGGCGACGGCCCTCCGGCTCGCGCTCGGCGACCTCCGCGGCCGGTTCGACGCCGTGGTCATCGACACCCCGCCGACGCTCGACCTGGTGACGCTCAACGCCGTCATGGCCGCCGACCTTGCCGTCCTGCCTTGCGACGCGGACGCCGAGTCGGTCCGCAGCCTGGGGCGGACGTTCCGGACCGTGCAGACCTACCTCACCCACCGTCCGGAGTTGGACCCGGCCGGGTTCTGCCGGGTGGTCGTGACGCAGGTGGACGCCCGCCGGAAGGTACTCAACGACTGGCTGGACGACCACCTGGCCCCGCTCGCGGCGGCCGTGTTCGGAACCCGAGTCCACCGCTCCGAGGCGTTCCCGAAGGCCCGGGCGAACGGCGAGACGGTGTACGACTACGCCGCCCGGCACCCGGCCGGGACCGCACCCCGGGCGGCCCGGGAGATGGGGGAGCTGACCGCGGAGGTGCTGGCGTATGAGTAGCCGCGAACAACTCCGGGCGGCCGTCCCGCTGGCCGCCCCGCGGCGGCCCGACGCGGCCGACCGGGCCGCCGCCCTGATCGAATCCCGGCCACACTCACCGGCCCCGGAGGCGGCCGCCGGGACGTGCA
>JAIEQN010000710.1 GCA_019747685.1 Gemmataceae bacterium | reverse complement strand
GGGCCTGCCGCTCGGCCTCGAACCGGGCCACCACCCGGGCCGAGTCCATGCCCGGCTTGATGACCTTCAGGGCCACGCGGCGCTTGACCGGCTCGGTCTGCTCGGCCACCCAGACGGTGCCCATGCCGCCCTCGCCGAGCTTCTGGAGGAGCCGGTACGGGCCGATGCGGGTGCCGACGTCTTCGGCGGGGTGGTGGTCGGTGGTGGCGGGGAGTGGGGAGCCGGTGGCCGTGTTGGGCGAGCGGGGGGCTCCATGAAGCTGCCGGCCTCGGCGTGGGCGGCCAGGAGGCCGTCCACGGCCCGCCGGAGGGCCGGGTTGTCGCGGCACCGTTCGGCCAGAAAGGCGTCCCGGGCCTGGGGATCGGGGATGTCGATCGCGGAGAGGAACAGGTCGCGTTCGGTCATGGCGAGGCCACTCCGGTATGGGGTCCACCATACCAGGCGCAGGCCGCCAACGGGTCACGCCAAAAAAATTTGCGGACGGGAAAACGAGCCCGGTGTCGCCCCGACGGGGCGTCCGGGAATAGCCCGGGGCGTTAGCCCCGGGGAAGGGATGCGGAAAAACATGGAGCCCCGCAGGGGCGACCCGGCCGAATACGGGTCGCCCCTGCGGGGCTACGGGTTGTTGTGGGATGGGCGACCCGGGGTTGTCACCCCGGGCTATTCCCGGACACCCCTTCGGGGTGGCGAAACCCGTGCGGTCCGATCCGGGTCGGTCCCGCCAGGTCACGTCGTGCCAAAGTAGTGCCGTAACTTCCGGATGGCCTTGTACTTCTCGTCGCTGACCCGCTCCACGGTGGTGTTCAGCTCGGCGGCGATCCCCGGTACGTCCCAGCCGTCGGCGGCCAGTTCCAGCACCCGCCTTTGCCGCGGGCTGAGGACCTCGGCCGCCGCCTTCGCCACCGCCTCCCGGTCGTCCCGGGCGACGTTCTCGGCCCGGCCGTGGTACGCCGCCGCGTCCGGGGTCAGGGCGACGAACTTCCGCGACCGCTGCACCCGCTTCTTCACGGCATCCAGGGCCCGCAGGAACTCCCGCCGCTCGGTCGTCTCGTCGTCCTTCAGAACGGTGTCCCACCGAGCCGGCTCGACCCGCTCCAGGAGGCGTGTGAAGACATCCTGGGTACAGTCCGGCCAGCGGTCGGCCGGGAGCCGGGCGTTCCGCCAGCACGCCTGGCAGTATTTGCTGATGTCCTGGACGGCCTTCGGGTTCGGGCCGGCGGTCGCGGCCCGGGCCTTCTCGCCCGTGGCGGCGACCGAGGTGCCCAGCACCACCGCCACCAGCATCGCCTGCGACCGGGTCTTCGGTCCGAACCGGTACATAATCCTGCCCACCTTGTGCCGAGCGTGGCGTTCCGGCCGCGGGATTCCGCCCGCTACCGTCACCGATTATACGGACGCCGGGCCGGGGCCTTTTCGCCCAGAGTCGGGGAAAAATAGTTGTCCCTCCGAAGGATGTCGTTGCGACCGGGATTTGTTCGGCCGCAAACGGATTCGTCAGGCCGGGAATCGATTCGTCCAGCCCGGGGTGTGTGTCCGGCC
>JAIEQN010000612.1 GCA_019747685.1 Gemmataceae bacterium | reverse complement strand
ACCATCAGCCTGGTCAACGACCCCCGGGCCGCGGCGGGCGTCCCGGTCGGGTTCAACCCGCCCAGGCCGATCGTCGTCCCGGACGGGGCTGTGTATACGTACCCGGTCGAGGGCGCCCCGGTCGCCGGGCCGGGCGTCCCGGTCGGTCCCGGCCTCGGTGACTTCTGCCCGGTGCCCGACGCCCCGCTCGCCGGCGGGGCCGGCCCCGGGTTCGGGGCCTTCAACCGGCTCTTCGGCTGCGGCGGGGTCGACCGCGCGTGGGTCAGCGCCGAGTACCTCCTGTGGTGGACCAAGAGTACCCAACTCCCGGTCCTGGCCGCGACCGGGCCGCTTCCCGGGGCGGACGGCACCATCACCACGCCGGTGCCGATCCTGTCCGGGTCGTTCGGCGAGACGCTCCACGGCGGCGGCCGGTTCGCCGGCGGGTGGTGGTTCGACGACGGCCAGTGCCGGGGCGTGGACGGCCGCATCTTCTTCCTCGGCCGCAACGGGTCGTCGTTCGAGACCAACTCGGCCCAGTACCCGGTCCTCGGCCGGCCGTTCGTCAACAACAACCCGCTCGACCTGGGGAACGGGATGACGGTCCCGGCCGGGCCGTTGAACGACGCGATCGGGGCCCCGGGGCTGTTCGCCGGCGGGCTGTCGGTGCAGCTCGAAAACACGCTTTGGGGGGCCGAGGCGAACTTCCGCCGGCGGCTGGCCGGGGCGGCGTGCAGCCGGCTCGACGGGCTCGTCGGCTACCGGTACTTGAACTTCAAGGAGACGCTGACGATCACCGAGGCCGGGGTGATCCTCGACCCGACGCTGATCGCCGCCGGGCGGGCCCCGATCGCCTCGGCCACCGACCAGTTCCGGGCGACGAACGACTTCCACGGCGGGCAGGTCGGGCTGACCGGGGAGCTGCGGCGCGGGCGGTGGTTCGTGGACGGCCGGGCCAGTATCGCCTTCGGCACCGTCTTCCAGACGGCCGAGATCAGCGGGAGTCAGCTCCAGGGGTTCCCGGACGGCCGGGTCACGCAGGTGCAGGGCGGCCTACTGGCGCTGCCCGGGGCGAACATGGGGACCTACTCCCGGAACCAGTTCGCGGTCCTGCCCGAGGTGGGGATCAACTTCGGGTACCACGTGACGAGCCACTGCCGGGTGTTCGTCGGGTACAACTTCCTGTACCTGTCGAGCGTGCTGCGGCCGGCGAACGTGATCGACCCGGTGGTGGACGCGGCCCGGGTGCCGAACTTCCTGCCGGGCAACCCGACCCCGCTGCCCGGGACGCCCCGGCCGGCCCCGCAGCTCAACGCCACCGACTTCTTCGCCCAGGGCGTCAGCTTCGGGGTCCAGTGGACGTGGTAGGGGCCGGTCGGTGGGTTGGAGCGTTGGCCTCGGGTTGTCGCCCCTTCGGGGCGACGAAAAACCCGCGCGGAGTTCAAATCGTCCTGCCGTGCGGCCCCGGCCCACCGTGTCACCCCCGGTGCTGGACCAGCTCCAGCACCCGTTGGCCGAACACGATCGCGCCGACCACCGCGGCCGTCAGGCCGGCC
>JAIEQN010001146.1 GCA_019747685.1 Gemmataceae bacterium | reverse complement strand
CGCCCGCCCCCTTTACCCAGGCCCTCTAGTATGATGGACCTCGTCCGGCCCGCCCGCCGTCCCCCCAGGAGGCTCCGATGATGGTCCGCTCGTTCCTGACGGCCGCGGCCGCGCTCGGCCTGGCCGCCCCGGGGTACGCCTTCCACCCGTTCCACCTCTGCTGCCACCATCACCACTACCAGGGGGGGACGGTGTCCGGCGGGCTGGTCGCCGGTAACACCCTGGTCCAGCCGGCGAACGGCCTCGTCCTCACCCAGCCGTCGGCGGGGTTGGTCCTGACCCAGCCGTCCGCCGGCCTGATGCTGACCCAGCCGTCGGCCGGGCTGGTCCTGACGCAGCCGTCGGCGGGCCTGGTGTGGACCCAGCCGTCGGCCGGGCTGGGCACCCCGCCGTTCGTCAACCAGCCGACCGCCGGCGGGGCCGGGACGACCGCCGACCTCGGGGCCGGTAACGTCCTCGACCTGCTCCGGTTCGGGTGCCGGCTGCTGAACCTGATCGACCGCCGGGGCGGGCTGGCCCCGGGCGCCCTGGCCCCGGCCGCCGGCGAGTCGGCGGCCCTGACCCAGCTCCGGCAGCGGCACCAGGAGGAGCTGATCCTCATGGGGATCAACCAGGAGCGGAAGGCCCGGGGGCTGGAGCCGCTGGCCCTGCCGCCGGCCCCGAAGGACGGCGCCGGCCCGATGGGGGCGGCCCCGGCGGCCGCCCCGCGGCTGGCGACGGTGGACCGGAACCTGGACGAGATCGCCGTCCTCCAGCGGCATCTGGCGGCCCCGTCGGCCGCCCGCCGGACCACCCCGCCCGGCCGGGACGCCGTCGCCGGCCGCTGACCGGCCGTTCCGCCTGTGCGCCTCGTGACGGGTGTGACGCCCGTGACGGGGCGGCCCCCCTCCGCCCCCCGGCCGCGGGTCTACCCCGCGGCCGGGGGCCGCCGAATACTCCTCCCGACCGGTTGTTCCGAACCCGCAGTCGGCCGGCCCGCGGCGGGCCCGGCCCGGAAGGAGTCCGACATGAGGTCCGTGCTCGGCCGCCGCCGGCGGGACGGCCCGCCCGGCCGACCCGGTCCCGGTCCCCTCCCCGCTCCCGCCCCCCACCCAGGTCGGGCAGCCCGGGGCCGGGGTCCCGCTCCCCGCCGACCCGTGCCCGCCCGACCCGTGCCCGCCCGACCCGTGCCCGCCGGCCGGGGCTCCGATCTGCGCCCCGGCCCAGCGGGTGCGGGTGATCCTGTCCCCGCCGGAGGTGGTGTTCCGCCACGCCCGGCCGTCCGCCGGGTGTTCGACCTGCCAGTCCGGCCGGACCCCGCCGACCACCCCGAACTCCAACCTCCAGCAGCCGGCCCCGGCCGCCCTCCAGGGTAGCCCGGCGGCCGTCGCCCCGGTCACCTCGTACTCGCTCGTCCCGGTGACCACCTACCAGACCGTCCCGGTTACGTCCTACCAGGCCGTCCCGGTGACCACCCTGCAGCCGGTCGCGGCCGGCGGGGCGGGCCTCGTCTCCTCGGCCGGGCTGGTCGCGGCCCCGGC
>JAIEQN010001090.1 GCA_019747685.1 Gemmataceae bacterium | reverse complement strand
TCGCACCAGTCCCGTCCCTCGCCCAGGACGAGGCGACCGACCGGGCCATCAAGGACAAGCTGGCGACGATCCGGTACGTCCTGTCGCTGCGGACGCCGAACGGCGGGTTCGCCCCGGCCGACGGCCAGAAGCAGCCGACCCTCCGGGCCACCGCCTCCGCCATCCGCGCCGTCAAGTACCTGACCGGCAAGCCGGTCCAGGAGTGCGTCCCCGAGGCCGACCGGGTCGCCGGGTTCGTGTGGGGGTGCTACGACCCCAAGACCGGCGGGTTCGCCGACACCTTCGACGGCAAGCCGGACGTGCCGTCGACGGCCATCGGGGTCGCGGCGGCGATCGAGCTGGGCATCCCGAAGGAGAAGTTCGCCAAGGCGATGACGTTCCTGAGGGAGAACGCCAAGACGTTCGAGGAGGTCCGGATCGCGGCGTCGGCCGTCGAGGTCTGGGGGCCGAAGGACAGCCCGATCGACACCAAGCCGTGGCAAAAGGTGGTGGGCGAGTACGCGGCCACGTTCGCCGAGAAGGCCGGCCCGGAGGACGCCCGCGAGGTCGGGTCGGTGGCCGCGTTCTGGCTCCGGCTCGGCGAGCCGCTCGGGGCCCCGGAGGTGGCGATCGCCCGCAAGTCGCTCCTCGGCGGCCAGCGGGCCGACGGCGGCTGGGGCCGCAAGGGCGAGGCCGCCTCCGACGTGGACACGACGTACCGGGTGATGCGGGCCCTGTACCTGCTCAAGGAAAAGCCGAAGGACCCGGCCGGGCTGCGGAAGTTCGTGGCCGCCCGGCGGAACGGGGACGGCGGGTACGGGCTCAAGCCCGGCGAGGCGTCGTCGGCCGCCGGGGTGTACTACGCCGCCATCCTCTCGAAGTGGCTGAACGAGTTGGAGAAGTAGCGGGTCAGGCGGTCGGGTTGGCCGCCCGCGCGCGGGCCTTCCGGGCCTGGATGAACGAGTTCACGCACAGCCCCAAGAAGATTGCCGAGAGGAGCGTCATCCCGAGCCCGACCTGGACGGCCGTCTGGCCGGTGTCGAACTTCCGCAGGATCACCGGCACGAACCCGCCGACGACGCCCAACAGGGCCAGCACCGCGGCCGCGTGCATGGCGTGCTTGCGGGCGCCCGGCGACTTCAGCGACAAGAGCCCGCACAGGGCGATCGGCAGGCCGATGAACGCCGGCGACGCGGCCGAAATCTGGTTCGGCTTGCCACCGGCCAACAGGTCCGGGTCGAAGTAGGCGACGGCCCCGAGGGCGGTGAGCAGGCCGCCGAACACGATCGCGTAAACCGGCATGGGGTGGTCTCGTGGTGCGGGTCGGTCGGGGTATTGTTACGCCGCCCCGGCCAGGATCGCCAGCACGCGGTTGACCGCCGCGTCCGGACCTTCCAGGTCGACGCCCCAGGCGTCGGCGTACACGGTCAGCACGTCCCCGGCCGGGGTGCGGAACCGGTGCAGCCCCGACCCGAACCCGACGGACTCGACGGCATCCAGGTCGTCGGGGGTGGCCCCGACCTCGGCCAGGGTCGCC
>JAIEQN010000276.1 GCA_019747685.1 Gemmataceae bacterium | reverse complement strand
GCCCGCATCAGCCCGCGGTTCCCCTCCTGGATCAGGTCGGCGAACGGCAGCCCGCGGTTGCGGTAGTTCTTGGCGATCGACACCACCAGCCGCAGGTTGGCCTCGGCCAACTCCCGCCGGACCCGCTGGTAGGCCAGCCGCCGCTTCCGCAGCACCCGGACCAGGGCGTTCAGTTCGTCCGGCTGGAGGCCGGCCTTGACCGTCGCCTCCCGCAGGGCCTTGGCCGCC
The DNA here is from genome assembly GCA_019747685.1 of Gemmataceae bacterium. GTDB lineage: Bacteria > Planctomycetota > Planctomycetia > Gemmatales > Gemmataceae > Urbifossiella. The sequence goes on along the minus strand of JAIEQN010000276.1, from coordinate 1,287 downwards.
TTCGCCCGGTCGTGCGGGCCGCGGGCGGCGTCGTGGGCCCCGACCGCGTGCCGCAGCTCGTCGGCCAGGTCGGCCAGCTCGTCCACCCACCGCTCCAGCAGCTCCGTCCGGGGGGACAGCTCGGCGGCCAGCCGGCCGCACTTGGCCAGCCGGGCGTACCGGGCCCGCCGCCAGGCCGACGCCGACCCGGGGAACTCGTCCCGGACCCCGGCGGCGAACTCGTCCGCCTCCCGGGCCAGGACCTGCTTGAGGGTGGCCAGGTTGGTCCCCAGCCGGGCCAGGATTTGGGCCCGGGTGAGCTTCAGGTCGGCCGACGAGTAGACATCGACGTGGGGGTCGATCGGGGCCAGCCCGGCGGCGATCCGGTCGAACGTCTCGGCCACCCGGTGCAGGACCCGGACGCACACGAGGGCGGCCCGGCGGAACCGGTCCCGGTGGTGTTCCAGCCGGCGGGCCAGTTCCTTCTCCTTGTCCTTGCTCAGGAGCGGGATGGCCCCCATCTGCCGGAGGTACAGCCCGAGGGCGTCGTCCGGGCCGGAGGCGAAGTCGTCCTCGGCCGCCGGGGCCTCGTCGTCGGCCGGGGCCGGGGCGTCCTCGCCCTCCCCCTCCAGGGCGGTGTCCTCCTCGTCCAGCTCGTCGGCCAGCTCGTCGTCCAGGTCCGGGTCGGGGTCGGCGGCCCGGGACCGGGGGTCCGGGTCGTCCTGCGGGTCGGTCCGGTCGTGGTGAAACATCCGGCTCATGTGGCGTCTGTTCCCCGGCCGTTCGCGGGTGTCGGTCGGGCCGGCGGCCGGCCGCGGCCGGGGACTCTCCCCCGCCACGGGCCGGGCCGGCGTGCTGTTCTGCCTGAGAGGGACCGGCCGGCGGCGGTTCCGGGGGCCGTCGGCCGCAGCTCGTCAATCGGGCCGGCGGGCGTGGCCCCGGCCCGCGGTGGGTCGCCGCTCGCCAGTATGAGACGCACGAACCCGGGGTTGGGTTCTCCCGGCCCCGCGGATTCGCTCAAGTCCACCCCCATTATACCCGACGGCCGGCGGCCGGGCGGGGACGGGCGGGCGGCAAAGTTTCGCCCGGTTGCCCCACCCGGCCGTCCGGGCGCGGACGACCCGCATCCCCGGCGCCCCGCGCCTCCCCGGCCGCCGATCGGGTCTGGTGGCACAGGCCTCCCGGCCTGTGTTCTGCAACAGCACAGGCCGGGAGGCCTGTGCCACCAGACCCGGGCTAGGGTCTGTCTCGCTAATCACCGGGCCAGGTAGAGTCGGATGAACGCGAGCCGCACCATCGCCGCGAAGT
>JAIEQN010000203.1 GCA_019747685.1 Gemmataceae bacterium | reverse complement strand
CTAGGCCCAATGCCCTTCAGTTAAGCGTAAAGTCGGTGCCTGCTTGGTATTGTGGGGTTGCTACCGCTCCCACGACGCCAGGAGGCACCGGTGGACCCGAAGGCCGACCCGACCCCGTTGCTGAGGGGATTGTACCACCTGATCCCGTCCGAACGCATGGCCCATATTTTGAACTCGACGGGCCGACAGTCGGACCGCATCCGCCGCATCCCGGCCGATGCCGCCGCCCGGCTGGTGGTGGCCCTGGGATTATTCGCCGACCTGCCGATCCCCCAGGTGTGGCGGCGTCTGCACCCCGGAACCGAACGCCCGGACCCGGTCGAATCGGCCTTCTGCCAGGCCCGAGGGCGGCTCGGCGTCCCGCCCCTGCGGCGCCTGTTCGACGAGGTCGCCCGGCCGATCCCCCGGCGGGTGAATGCTACTCGCGGGTGCGGTACCTGCGGCGCCTGTTCGACGAGGTCGCCCGGCCGATGGGCACCGACGCGACGGTCGGGGCGAGGTACCGCGGGTGGCGGCTGATGGGGCTGGACGGCACCACCCTGGACGTGCCCGACACCCCGGCCAATGCCCGAGCCTTCGGTCGGCCCGGGACCGACCGGGCCGACGGGGCGTTCCCCCAGTTGCGCCTGTTGGCGCTGTGCGAGTTGGGCGCCCGGGCGACCTGCGGGCTGGTGATCAAGCCCGGGCGCCGGGGCGAGCAGGCGATGGCCGGTCCGCTGATCGACCGCCTGGGGCCGGGCACCCTCTTGATCTGGGACCGCGGGTTCTTCGGGTTCCCGCTGGCCGAGCGGGTGGTCCGGACCGGCGCCCACCTGCTCGCCCGGGTGCCGGCCAACGCGGCGATCGCCCCGACCCGCCGGTTGGACGACGGGTCGTACCTGGGCGAACTCCGGGCGCCGCGGGGGCACCGCGGGCCGGGGCTGGCGGTGCGGGTCATCGAGTACACCCACGACGACCCGCACCGGCCCGGGTGCCGGCAGCGGAACCGGCTGCTGACCGACCTGACCGACCTGACCGACCCGGCCGACCGGCCGGCCGCCGATGCGCCGCCGGTGTACCACGAGCGGTGGGAACAGGAACTCGCGTTCGACGAGCTGAAGACGCACCTGAGCGGGCGGGACGTGCCGATCCGGAGCAAGACCCCGGCCGGGGTGGTGCAGGAGGTGTACGGGCTGGCGCTGGCGTACTGCCTGATCCGCCGGGTGATCCACGACGCCGCGGCCGGCGCCGGGGTGGACCCGGACCGGGTGTCGTTCGCCGGCACCCTGCGGGTGCTCTGGTGCCGGCTCCCGGAGTCCCCGGGTGTGCCCCCGGAGGGGTGGTACCAGGATCTGCTGCGGGAGGTGCGGCGGCAGAAACTGCGGCCACGGCGGGACCGGTGGTACCCGAGGGTCATCAAGCGAAAGATGTCGAACTGGAACAAGAAGCGGGCGGAACACCTCCACCCGCCTCAACCGACCAAACCGTTCCGAGATGCAGTAGTTACGCTTAACTGAAGGGCATTGGGCTTAG
>JAIEQN010000900.1 GCA_019747685.1 Gemmataceae bacterium | reverse complement strand
TGCTACGAGAAGTTCCTGGCCGACCCGCTCGGCCGGGAGAAGGCCGAGTTCGACTTCAGCGAGAACTAGCGGCGGGGCGATCGCCCGGCGAGCCGGGAGCGTGAGCGACCGGAGTGCGGTACTCCGGTCGCTCACGCTCCCGGCTCGCCAGCCCCCGACTCCCGTCCGATCGCTCTGAGGCGGGCGAACCCGGCCGAGGCCGGGGGGGCTAGGGCCGAAGCCCCGGGCCCGGGCGCACGGCTTCCCGTCCGCCCCGGCATCATTCCCGCCCGGCCGGGGGCGTACACTTCCGGTATGCCGATCCTGGTCATCTTCCTGGTGACGGCCGCCTGCCTGCCGGTCGAGTGGCCGGCCCCGCCGCTGGGCCTCGGGGCCGGGGCCAGCGCCGGCCTGACGGCCGCGGCCGTCCTCCTGCCGCTGTTGGCGGCGTTCGCCGTCCGGACCCGGGTAGTCCGGGCGGTGGCCGCCGACCCGTCCCGCCTCGCCGAGGCCGGCCGGCGGTACTCCCGGGCCCGGCGGATGTTGTTCTTCGTCAACCTCGGGGCGGTCGTCCTGGCGGTGGTCGGCCTCGGCTGGGGCTGGACCGTCCGGCACGCGCTCCGCGTCAACTGGAACGGGTCCGAGGTGCTGGCCCCGTTCGCCGACCTGGCCGTCCCGCTGCCGTACTTCCTGCTGGCGTTCGGGACCTGGCTCGTCTACTACGACGCCGAGGGGGCTTTGCACCGGGGGCCGCGGTTCCCACCCCGGGCGGCCTACTTCGTCCACAACCTGCGGCAACTGGCCCTCCTGGTCGGGCTGCCGGTCGGGCTGTTCGCCGGCCAGCAGACGGTCGCCCGGTTCTTTCCGGAGACCGCCCGGGCCGACGTGTACCGGGCCGCGGCGGTGGCCGTGGTGCCGGTCCTCATCCTGGTCCTGCCGCTGCTGGTGAAGCCGCTGCTCGGGCTGAAGCCGCTGCCGCCGGGGCCGGTCCGGGACCGGCTGGAGGCCCTGGCCCGGCGGCTCCGGTTCCGGTCGGCCGGGCTGCTCGTCTGGCCGACCCACGGGCACGGGGCGAACGCCCTGATCCTCGGGCTGGTCCCGCGGGTGCGGTACGTCGTGTTCACCGACGCCCTGCTCGACGCCCTGCCGGACGACGAGCGGGACGCGGTGTTCGGGCACGAGGTCGGGCACGCCCGGCACGGGCACGTCTGGTACTACGCCGTCTTCCTGGCCCTGAGCATGGCCGTGCTGGCCGCGGGGCTGCTCCTGGGAATGCGGGAGCTGGCGGCGGCCGCCGACGCCGACCCCGGGGCGTGGTACACCCCGGTGCTGACCGACGAGGTCGGGTGGACGGCCTTCCTGCCGGTGGTGCTGGCGGCCGGGTACGTGTTCCTGGTGTTCGGGTTCGTGTCCCGGCGGTGCGAGCGGCAGGCGGACGTCTTCGGCTGCCGGGCGGTGTCGTGCGGCAACCCCCGGTGCGACGGCCACGACGAGGCCACGGTCTACCCGCCGGGCGGGGCGGCGGCCGGCT
>JAIEQN010000134.1 GCA_019747685.1 Gemmataceae bacterium | reverse complement strand
CGCCGCCGGCCGACGCCGCCCGGGTCGTCGCCGGGTCGCTCGTCCGCGACCGGCTGCTGGCCGCCCTCGACCTGTGGCTGGTGTTCGACCCGTCCGCCGGGGTCCGCGACCTCCTCCGCGCGGCCGACCCGGACCCGTACCGGGAGCAGGTCCGGGACGCCGTCCTGGCGCGGGAGCCGGCCCGGGTGGCGGAGTTGGCCGGGCGGCCGGGGGCGGCCGCCCAGTCGCCCCGGTTCGCCGCCGCCCTCGGCCAGAACCCGGCGGTCCCCGTCGACACCCGCCGGGCGGTGCTGGAGGCCGCCCTCCTGTCCGGCCCGGGCGACCTCACCCTCTTGATGGCACTGGGCAAGACGTACCCGCCGACGGGCGAGGGGACGATGGACGAGGTCCGGTGGTACCAGGCGGCCGTCGCCGCCCACCCGGGCAACGTAATCGCGCTCTACAACCTGGGCCGGGCTTTGCACGGGTGCGGTCCGGCGGACCGGGCGGACGCGTACTTCCGCGAGGTGATCCGGCTCGACCCGGGGTTCGGCCCGGCCCACGACTGGGTTGGCTTCATCCGGCTCGACCGCCACGACCCGGGCGGGGCACTCCCGTTCTTCCGGGAGGCCGTACGGCTCGACCCGGCCAGCCCCGGTGCCCGTTACAACCTGGGGGTTGCCCTGGGCGACCTCGGGCAGGTCGACGCCGCCCTGGTGGAATTCCGCGAGGTCCTCCGGCTCGACCCGCGACACGCCAAGGCCCACAACCGGATCGCCTTCCACCAGCTCCCGAACGGGGACGTGGACGACGCCCTCCGGCACGCCCGCGAAGCGGCCCGCCTCGACCCCGGGTTCGACTACGCGCACATGAACGTCGGGTGGGCCCTCCGCCTCAAGGGCGACCCGGACGGGTCGCTGGCCGCCTACCGCGAGGCGGCCCGGGTCGGCCCGAAGAACCCCTGGTCCCATTACAACCTGGGCACCGCCCTCCAACTGAAGAGCGACCCCGACGGGGCCGCGGCCTGCTACCGGGAAGCGGTCCGGCTCGACCCGAAACACGTCCAGGCCCAGAACAACCTGGGCGTCCTGCTGGAAAAGGCGGGGGACTTCGGCGGGGCCGTCGCTTGCTACCGGGAGGCCGTCCGGTTCGCCCCGAACGCCCCGCTCTTCCGGCGGAACCTCGACCGGGCGTCGGGGAAGCTGGCCAAACAGGACGGCCGGGTCGCCCCGCCACCGCGGGAGGTGGTTCGGCCTTGACCCGGTCGAGCTAATCCGGGTCGCCGCGGTTGACCTTGACCCAGGTTGCCGGGGCCGGTCTACTCTCCGCGGGAAGCCGCGCACCTCGCCGGCCCGGCCGGCAGCCCCAGGACATCCCCCATGGCCACGGACACGGCCGCCCCCAGCACCGCCGCCGACCCCGACACCCCCCGCCGGCTCTGGCAGGTGCCGACGTTCCTACTCGGGGCGGCCGCGTTCGCCGCCGCCTGGCAGGGGGTGCTGCCGCTCGGCCCGGCCGACCCGGCGGCCG
>JAIEQN010000148.1 GCA_019747685.1 Gemmataceae bacterium | reverse complement strand
CGGGCCGGGTTCAGGAACTTGTTCCCGTGCCAGCCGGTGGCGAGCGGCCCGGTCTCGGCCTCCCCGTCCCCGACCACACAGGCGACGACGAGGTCGGGGTTGTCGAACGCCGCCCCGTAGGCGTGGCTCAGGGCGTACCCGAGTTCCCCGCCCTCGTGGATCGACCCCGGGGTCTCCGGGGTGCAGTGGCTGCCGACCCCGCCGGGGAAGCTGAACTGCTTGAACAGCCGCTTGAGCCCGGCCTCGTCCCGGGTGATGTCGGGGTAGTACTCGGTGTAGGTACCCTCCAGGTAGACGTTCGCCACCACCCCCGGCCCGCCGTGCCCGGGGCCGGCGACGTAGAGCACGTCGAGGTCGTACTGCCTGATGACCCGGTTCAGGTGGACGTAGATGAGGTTCAGCCCGGGCGTCGTGCCCCAGTGGCCGAGCAGCCGGGGCTTGATGTGGTCGCGCGTCAGCGGTTCCCGAAGGAGCGGGTTGTCGAGCAGGTAGATCTGGCCGACCGCCAGGTAGTTCGCGGCGCGCCAGTAGGCGTCCATCGTCCGGAGCAGTTCGTCGGCCGGCGCGGGGGCGGTCTCCTGGTCAGTCATCGGCGTTCTCCTCCAGTCCCTGCGCCCAGCCCCCCACGACGCGGGAGACGGTCCGGGCGATCATCAACTCCTCGTCCGTCGGGATGACCCGGACGGACACCGGCCCGCCGGCGGCGGAGATCACCGGGGCGTTCGCGGCGTTCGCCTCCTGGTCGAGCCGGACCCCGAGGAAGGCCAGGCCGTCGCAAACACCGGCCCGGACCTCGGGGGCGTTCTCCCCGATCCCGCCGGCGAACACCAGGGTGTCGAGCCCGCCCAGGGCGGCGGCGAGCGCCCCGACCCACTTCCGGGCTTGGTAGCAGAAGACCGCGACGGCGTCGAACGCCCGCTGGTCGGCCACCCGGCGGGCGAGCAGGTCCCGCATGTCCGGGCTCGTCTCCGACAGCCCGAGGAGGCCCGACCGGCGGGTCACGAGGTCGTCGAGCTGGTCCGCCGTGAGTCCCTCGGTCCGGGCCAGATAGACCAGCACCCCGGGGTCGAGGTCACCGGAGCGGGTGCCCATGACCAGGCCGCCGGCCGGGGTGAGGCCCATCGTCGTGTCGACGCACCGGCCGCCGCGGACGGCGGCCATGCTCGCGCCGGACCCGAGGTGGGCCAGGACGACCCGGCCGGCCGCGGCGTCGGCCCCGGCCAGGCGGCCGAGTTCTTCCATGAGGTAGGCGTAGGAGAGGCCGTGGAACCCGTACCGGCGGACCCCGGCCTCCGCGTACCGGCGGGGGATCGAGAGGAGGCGGGCGGGGGTCGGCAGGTCCCGGTGGAACGTGGTGTCGAAGCAGGCGACCTGCGGCACCCCCGGGAGCCTGTCCGTCAGGGCCTCGATGAGCCGGATTTGGGCGGGCAGGTGGGCCGGGTCGAGCGGGACCGCCCGCCGGAGGTCGGCGAGGAGGTCGGGGGTGACGAGTTGCGGTTCGG